>NZ_JAHCDO010000006.1:0-152667 GCF_050768835.1 Bacillus pfraonensis
TACAATCGGCTATGCTTTAAAACATGCGAATTTTACCGTGCAGCGAAACGGAAATGAAATTCGTATTTCACAAGGGCTGTTTGAGAAGAAAGAAATGGTTTTAAAACTGCACCGAATTCAAGCGCTAACAATGAAAGAAGGAATTCTTCGTCAACCTTTTGGATATTGTTCTCTTGAAGTAGAAGTGATTCAAAGCATAGATACAAAGGATATGCATGTCATATTGCATCCGCTCATGAAGAAAAAGGATGTACAAGAGTTGTTGACATATTTAAAGTTGCCGTATGACATGGAAGAGGAAATTGTACATTTGCCAAAAGCAGCGCTAAGCCGTTATCTGATTATGGGGTGGATGATTTTGGGGGCTATTGCGGCACCGATTATAGGAGCAAGTGTGTATTTTGAGCAATATAGTGCTTTATTTACCTTAGTGCCATTATTTTTATTCTTTACGATTCTTGGATATGCCAAGCATAAAACGGGTGGCTATGCGATAACAGGTGATCAGGTAACGCTTGTGCACAGGGGGATTGCGAAGTATACAGGTTTTGTGAAAAGAAGACATGTACAAGCAATGACAAAATCGCAATCGTATTTTCAGCGGGGAGATCGGTTGTATACATATATTGTAGTGGTAGCTTGCAGCGCCATGGGGCGTCATTATGAATTGAAGCATGTGTGTGAAGAGGATGTAGCTTTTATGCATGAGTGGTATAAGAAAAAATAAAAGAAAGTTAGGTATGTAACCCGGATAGTAGATAATTCTAAAGTTCTATTATGCGGTTTTTTTTATGCTATGGTCACTCTTAAATTAAGAATGGGAGAGATAGGTGAATATTAGAAGCTCAGTGCAGGCAGTTATCATCAAAGATAATCAAATATTAATGATAGAAAACAACACTTTCCCTGCATGAACTGTCCGTAAAAGCCTGATTGGTGAAAGCACCTCGCTGATTAAAGTTTCACTTTATTTAGTTAAAAATGGACACTTATAAGCATATTTTGTGGTTAGAGAACTTAAATAAATGTGTGAAGATTCATTGTAGAGGAGAGAAGTGTGATGGGATTAACAATTTTACATATAGAAGATGATGAAGAAATTGGATTATGGGTAAGTGAGTTTTTTACTGAACGGGGATATAAAGTAATTTGGTTGAAGTCTGGCCATCATGCATTTGATTACATGGAACAAACGGACGTTGTTATTATGGACATTATGCTTCCGGGGCTCGATGGTTATACAGTTGGGCAGCGAATGAAGCGAAAGTTTCCTGAAATACCAATTATGATGCTCACAGCGAGAGCTTCAATAGAAGATAAACTGCAAGGGCTTGCTTTTGCAGATGATTATATGACGAAGCCGTACCATCCTGATGAACTCGAGGCCCGCATTCATGTTCTCTTAAGGCGACTCGGTGTGGTTTCCACGGATCATATCCAGTTGAACCATTTAAGTATTGACCGGAAAGCCAACCGTATTTTAAGTTCACAAACGAATAAAGAGATTGTCTTAACTGGTAAACAGTTTCATATCTTTATGTTTCTTCTCAATCACCCAAATCAGATTTTGACTCAAAAGCAAATATATGAAGCTGTGTGGGAAGATTCCTATATAAAAGGGGATCGGACCCTTATGGTCCACATTCGTTATTTGCGTGAAAAAATAGAGATTGATCCCAGTCATCCGCAGATTATCGAGACGATTCGCGGCATCGGGTATCGGTTGAAGTTATGAATATTCGAAAATCACTCGTTACCAAATATTTGTTATTGATCCTTGCCTCTTTACTCATGTGGCCTATTTTGCCAGCGATCTATTATTTACCTGACATTTTGCTTAAACAAGATGCGATATATGAGCCGCTGGAAATAGAGAAAATGTGGAAATATGAAGCTGAACAACTACATGAAGCTAATGAGAATACAATCAATGAAAAACTCGGTAAGATCCAAGGACATTATCCGAAAGCTGAGCTGTTTTGGGTCAACAAAGCAGGGAAAGCCCATGTGATCAATCAGCGTATCGTAGACATTCCCGATCAATGGACACCTTTGAGCCTTATCAACTATCTCGATAGGAAAAAGCAACAAGATACATTCACTGTGACAGCTACCATTGGTAAAGATGGTGAACAAGGATTTATGATATTTCAGATCCCAAAATCTATTACGACGCTTGCGATTCAGCCAGTAAATGGAGATCTCTTTTTAATCCTTATTATTTTTGTCGTAGGTGTTTCGATTGTAGTGGTATCTTTGTTATTTTTCTTAAGTATTCGCAAAAGACTTATACAACTTCAAAGCGCAATGTCAGATACCGTAAATGATGGAATACCTGATAAGGTTATAGTCAATAACAGTGATGAGATTGGACAATTGGAAAAAGCCTTCAACAGAATGATTAATCAGTTAAAAGACAGTCGGAAGCGCGAGAAGGAAGAAGAGTATCTACGAAAACAATTGATTGCGAATATCTCCCACGATTTACGGACGCCTTTAACCGTTATTAGACAGCATGCCTACTCCATTCAGAATAACCCTTCGTCCTTAAAAGCAACCGCATCGGTACAAATTATCGTCAACAAACTGAACGATGTTGGAAAATTACTTGAAAATCTTCTTACTTACACATTGCTTTCAGCTGGAAAGTATCCATTAGAGAAGACAAACATAGATGTGATTGAAGAGCTACGTAATGCTGTCGCCGAGTGGTATCCGGTTTTTGAGAAAGAAGGTTTTGAAGTGGATGTTCATTTGGCTGACTGTTCATTGATTTGGCAGGTGGATCCTCTCTGGCTGCGCAGTATATTGGATAACCTGTTTCAAAATGTCATTAGGCATGCTAATTCTGGCGGATATATTTGTGTAGAAACAATTGATCGTGACAGCGACTTATTTTTGGTCATCAGAGATAAAGGGCGGGGAATGGAGCACCGTTCAGAAGCAAAAGGAGCGGGCATCGGGCTATCTATCGTTTCGCTCATGACCAAGGAAATGGATATTTTTTGGGAGGTATCCAGTTCACCGAAAGGTACATGGCATTATTTAAGGAAAAAATTAAACTAGATTTAAACTTGAGGTCACCTCGATTTTCCATTCGCTCAATACAATGGATATCGAGGTGATTTTTATGGTAGCTAAAAAAGGAAATAGCCTGTGAGTAAGGTTAGTGGCAAACTTGGATGCATGTGTATAAAAGAGTAGATCAGTTTCAAGAAAATAATAGGAAAGGGTGTTTTTTGAGTGGATTCAAAGACTCCGATTGACAAATCTAGCATGGATACAAATTATGCATTGCCTTCACCAAAGAAAAGAGAAGGAATGAGTCTAAAGCGATGGCCATCTTGGATTGGGTATATAGCCATTGCTTGGTCAGTCCTTTATGGATCGATGCACCTTTACTGGTTGTTTGGAGGAGAAGGGTATCCTTTTAAGAGTGAAAATGGTATGGATTTGTTTGCTGGAAAGGTTACTTATCTTCCGCCTTATGTTGGAGGTATCATATTTGTTGTTCTTTGTCTCATAGGTATAGTGGTTGGATTTTCAATGAGGAAGCCAGTGGAAAAAACTTTCCAACAGCGGCTTATCCTCATCTATGCCTGGGGATGGGCGGCTGCTTTACTCCTCTTTGTACCGGATGCCAGTCTGATTGCGGCCATGGCCTATGCTTTTTTATTAAAATTTAAGTTTGACTGGCTGATGTTCAATCAAATTATATGTGTTCTAGGAGGAATATCTTGGGGGTTTTTCGCTGTAGCTTACCGAAGAAAAATACGCCATGCATGTGAATATTGCGGAAGGAAAGCGGACGGGAAAACATCTCTTCTCATGCGATGGAGTCGATGGATTACCTATCTTGCGGCTCTTGCTCCTATTCCATACGCAATTACGCGCTATGCTTGGGCATTGAAAATCCCGCTAGGAATTGACGCGAAGTTTTTGCAGGACTTTTCCAATGTCAATCCAGCGCATCAGATTACGGAATGGACTTTCGGATCGATATGTATCGTTGGTAGTATTCTTACGCTAGGTTTGATTCAGAAATGGGGTGAAACATTCCCGCGGTGGTTCCCATTCGTTAACGGTAAGAGGGTGCCAATCCTACTGGCGGTGATTCCAGCATCTTGTGTGGCGATTGCTGTAACCGCTGCTGGTTTCACCTTTACTTCCGCTTTTGTCGCGGTTAAACTCCACCTCGTGCCTACAGATAATATTTTGCTGAGTCACATTTGGGGTTCAATAGGACCAATGCTTTTATGGATTCTCTGGGGGATAGCGCTAGGTCTTGCTTCTATCGCTTATTATTATCGTAGGAGAGGTCGATGTAACCATTGCGGTAGAGATGAAGTAGAAAGTATTTCTGGATAACAGGATCATAACTTTGTGGAAGACATAGAAAAAAGCTGTAGCTTCTTCTCAATCGAAGTTACAGCTTTTTTGTTTAAGCTAATACATCAAACGTCGTCACAAAAGAAGGTCTTGAGAAGATACTCTTTTGCGGCTCTGCACTCGCTTGCGTCGGACGTTTTTTATGTGCGTTTTCGAAAGAACGTGATTCAGTCCAGTCTTTAAAGTTTTGCTCTGTTTCCCACATTGTCATAATGACATATGTATCGTTACTTAATGGGCGCAGAACGCGGATTGCTTGGAAGCCAGGTTCGTTTTCAATCAGTCCTGCACGGTTTTTGAAACGATTTTCAAAAACGGGACGGCCTTCGTCTGTAACGGAAATGTTGTTACAAACAATAAATCCAGGTTGTCCTTTAAATTCTCCAACAGCGTCTAGCACGTCATAATGAAGTGCTCCTTCTACCGCTTCTTCTGTATTTTCTTTATAAAACATATCTTTGTCATTATCTTTTGCAGTGAAATGTGGCTTTTCTAGAGGTGTTTCGTATGAAATAATCGCTTTCATTTGTAATGCCCCCTTTTATGTGTTTGGTTTCATTATAGCAACTCTTCCGAAAAAGTTCGAAGATTATATACATAAAGAGAATCGTTTTTCAAATAATAAACATACCATCATTTGGAAAGAAGGACGATGTATGAAGAAAATAAAGTGGACTTTAATAAGCGGCGTAGCAGTGTTTGTAGTTGCGATTGTACTCTATAAACTGATTGTGTTAGCTGGTGGTTATATGATGGATGAAAAAAAACTTGTTTTCCACTCTTCATCACGTATCGTTGATCAGCGAGGAAAAGAAATTACAAAATTATATGTAGAAAATAGAGATCTTGTACCGATTGAGCAAATTCCGAAACATGTGCAGCAAGCATTTATCGTTGTAGAGGACTCCAGGTTTTATGATCATCATGGAATTGATTATCCTTCTGTATTTCGCGCGTTGTATAAAGATGTTTTAGCGAGAGAAAAAGTAGAAGGTGGTAGTACGATTACGCAGCAACTCGTCAAAAATGTTTTTTTAACTCATGAAAAAACGTTCACGCGTAAATTAAAAGAAGTAGCCATCGCTCTTAAATTAGAACAAACCTATACGAAAGATCAGCTACTTGAAATGTATATGAACCATATTTATTTCGGTCATGGAGCGTACGGAATTCAGGCCGCAGCAAAATTGTATTTTAATAAAGATGTAGAAAAGTTAACGGTAGAAGAAGGGGCGCTACTTGCGGGGCTTCCGAAATCACCAAATGGGTATTCTCCGTTTCTGCATCCAGAAAAAAGCAAGGAACGCCGTGATTTAGTATTGTCTCTTCTCCATAAACAAGGGTATTTGTCAGCAGAGGAAAGCGTTCGCTATCAAGGGAAAACAATTGCGCTATATAAAAATTTAGATGAAAGGGAACTAGCTTATATGCCGTATGTCGATATGGTTGTAGATGAAGCGGCGCGTTTGTATGGTTTATCGCATCAAGAAGTTCTCCGCGGAGGCTATACATTTGTCGTTTCTATGGATGAGAAAATTCAAAAAGTAGCTTACGATCAATTTCAAGATGTGCGGAATTTTCCAGGGAAAGAAAACGGGGCACAAGGTGCTTTTTTATTAATGGATCATGCGACGGGAGGCATTAAAGCCGCAATTGGCGGGAGGGAGTATGTGCCAAGAGGATTTAATCGAGTGTTTGCAAAACGTCAACCAGGTTCTGTTTTAAAGCCGCTTATTGTGTACGCACCGGCGCTAGAAACGAAAAAATATAATCCGTATTCTTTATTAACAAATGAACGAGTCTCTTTTGAAGGATATGAACCGCGAAATTATAATCACAGGTATTCAAAAGAAGTAACGATGTATGATGCGCTCTTGGAATCGGCAAACGTACCAGCTGTATCTTTATTACATGAAATGGGAGTCGAAGAAGGGAAGCAATATTTAGAGAAGGGAAATATTCATATTGCAGATGCTGGCTTAAGTACGGCACTTGGTGGGCTGAAAGAAGGCGTCTCTCCATTTGAACTTGTAAAGATGTACCGTGCATTTTTGGCAAATGGAAAAATTATTGAGCCACATGTGATTGAGCGGGTGCTTGATCGGCACGGAAAGGTTATTGGAGAATCACCTAAAAATGAAACGAAAGTTTTTTCAAAACAAACGGCATGGTATATGACAAAAATGCTGGAAGGTGTTGTAAGAGAAGGAACCGCAAAGATGGGCGAATATAAAGGGGCACTAGCAGGGAAAACGGGTACAACGTCACTTCCAAATCAAAGTGAAGGTGCTAGAGATGTTTGGTTTGTTGGATATACGCCGAGTTTAGTAGGTGCCGTATGGATTGGATACGATCGTACGGATAAAGAGCATCAACTGTACGATGGAAGTGCGTCTGCAACAGAATTATTTAAAAAGATTTTAACGAAAGCGAATGTACAAGATAAACCGAAGTTTAAGCAGCCAAAAGGTGTTGAGACAATCGGAAACCCAATTCACCTAAGTAGAATTGAAAATATAGAAGCGAAATTATCGTTTAATCCATTTGGTTTATTTACGACGAAATTGTGCTGGAAACCACTGCAAGATAAAAGGGTTATATATCGAATTTATAAGGTTGAGAATGGAGTCCATACTCATGTTGGAACAGTAAAAGGGATTGGTGAGTATGAAGACAAGTTTACGAATATATTCGCGAAACCAAGTTTTTATGTTGTCCCGTATAACCCACAAACAAATCGAGAAGGAGAAAAGACAAAAGTAGCTAAACCGTAGTTTTTGCTTATGATATAATAAGAATGTTGTGAAAAAAGTAAGCGGTTTTACGAACGTTTGTGTCAATTTCATGAACAACGTACATAAAGTTATGCATTTTGTTTTTACAAGCTGTATAGTAAAAAAAGATAAAAATATCGGATAGGATTCGTTAGAAGCATTGGTAAGGAAGGGAGCAAGGGTCTTGGTAAGAACTATAAATGAGACATTTTTAAAAGCGTGTATGGGGGAACAAACAGAATATGTACCAGCATGGTATATGAGGCAAGCAGGTCGTTCACAGCCTGAATATAGAAAGATAAAAGAAAAGTATTCTTTATTTGAAATTACACATAATCCGGAGCTATGTGCGTATGTTACAAAGCTTCCAGTTGATCAATATAATGTAGACGCAGCGATTTTGTATAAAGATATTATGTCACCACTTCCAGCAATCGGTGTGGATGTAGAAATTAAATCGGGGATTGGACCGGTGATTGATAACCCAATTCGTTCGTTACAAGACGTAGAAAAACTTGGCGAAATTCATCCAGAAGAGGATGTTCCATACATATTAGATACAATTCGTTTATTAACAAACGAGATGTTAGATGTTCCGCTAATTGGTTTTTCAGGGGCGCCATTTACATTAGCGAGTTATATGATTGAAGGTGGACCTTCTCGTAACTATCATAAAACGAAAGCATTTATGTATGCAGAGCCGAAAGCTTGGTTTGCGTTAATGGATAAGCTTGCAGATATGGTCATTACGTATTTGAAGGCACAGATCAAAGCAGGAGCAAAAGCGGTACAAGTCTTTGACTCTTGGGTTGGAACAGTGAATGTAGCAGATTACCGCACATTTATTAAACCTGCAATGGAGCGTATTTTCACGGAAGTTCGCGCTATGAATGTTCCAATGATTATGCACGGCGTTGGAGCGGGGCATTTAGCAAATGAATGGAATGAATTACCTCTTGATGTAGTTGGACTTGATTGGCGTCTGTCAATTGAAGAAGCGCGCGCACGTGGCATTTATAAAGCGGTGCAAGGTAATATGGATCCTTCTTTCTTACTTGCGCCATGGGACGTAATCGAGGAGCATGTAAAAACGATTTTAGATCAAGGAATGAAGCAGCCGGGTTATGTATTTAACTTAGGTCACGGTGTATTCCCAGAAGTAAATCCAGATACATTAAAACGCTTGACTGCATTTATTCATGATTATTCGAAAGAACAGTTAGCGAAGTAAAGGAGGATACGGATATGAAAAAGAAGATTGGTTTGCTTGTCATGGCATACGGAACACCGTATAAAGAAGAAGATATTGAACGTTACTATACACATATTCGTAGAGGCAGAAAGCCAAGTCCAGAAATGTTAGAGGATTTAACAGAACGTTACCGTGCAATTGGCGGTATTTCTCCTTTAGCTACGATTACATTAGAACAAGCGAAAAAGTTAGAACAACGTTTAAACGAAATGCAAGATCATGTGGAATTCCACATGTATCTTGGTTTAAAACATATTGAGCCTTTCATTGAGGATGCTGTCGGGGCTATGCATAACGATGGGATTGAGGAAGCAATTGCCCTTGTTCTTGCTCCGCATTATTCTACGTTCAGCGTAAAATCATATGTTGGCAGAGCACAAGAAGAAGCAAGTAAGCTTGGAAACTTAACGATCCATGGTATCGATAGCTGGTATAAAGAGCCTAAGTTTATCCAGTACTGGATAGATGAAGTGAAAAAAGTATATAGCACTATGTCAGAAGAAGAACGCGAAAAAGCAGTTTTAATTGTATCTGCGCATAGTTTACCAGAAAAAATCATCGCTTTAGGTGATCCGTATCCAGAACAGTTAAATGAAACAGCTGATTATATCGCACGTGGTGCGGAAGTTCCAAATTATGCGGTTGGTTGGCAAAGTGCTGGCAATACACCGGACCCATGGATTGGGCCAGACGTACAAGATTTAACGAGAGAATTAAATGAAAAATATGGTTACACTTCATTTGTATATGCACCGGTTGGATTTGTAGCTGAACATTTAGAAGTGTTATATGACAATGATATTGAATGTAAAGTCGTAACAGAAGAAATTGGAGCGAAGTATTATCGCCCGGAAATGCCAAATGCATCAGACGCATTTATTTCTTGTCTAGCAGATGTCGTGTTAAAAAAACAAAACGAAGTTTCATAATCCCAGAGGAGAGGAGGGGCCTTTTTGAAAAAGAAAGTTGTTATCATCGGTGGTGGAATTACAGGTTTAACAACAGCGTATTACTTACAAAAAGAAATTCGCGAAAAAGAATTGCCGGTTGATACATTGTTAATAGAAGCGTCGGGCAAGCTTGGAGGCAAAATTCAAACCGTTCGAAAAGATGGATTTACAATTGAGCGTGGTCCAGATTCTTTCTTAGAAAGAAAAGAGAGTGCAGCTAGATTGGCAAAAGAACTAGGGCTTGAAGATCAGCTTGTAAACAACGCAACTGGTCAGTCATTTGTTCTTGTGAACAATCGATTACATAAGATGCCGAGCGGATCCATGATGGGAATTCCAACGCAAATTACCCCGTTTTTATTTTCAGGATTGTTCTCTCCGATTGGTAAAGTAAGAGCAGGTTTTGATTTTGTATTACCACGTTCAAAGCCTGTTTCTGATCAATCACTTGGTCAATTTTTCCGTCGTCGTTTAGGAAATGAAGTGGTTGAAAATTTAATTGAACCATTGTTATCTGGAATTTATGCGGGAGATATTGATCAAATGAGTTTAATGTCAACATTCCCGCAGTTTTATCAAGTAGAGCAAAAATATCGTAGTATTTCACTCGGTATGCGTAATTTAGCTCCGAAAAAAGCAAAAGATGCAGCGCCGAAAGGAATCTTTTTAACATTAAAAACAGGTTTGCAATCTATTGTGGACAGGGTAGAAGAGCGACTCGATGCGGGAACAGTTGTGAAGGGAACTCGCATTGAAAAAATCGCAAAAATGGGCGACGGTTATACGATTACACTAAGCAATGGGAAAGAAATTGAGGCGGATTCCATTGTGGTTGCTGCGTCTCATAAAGTACTGCCATCTATGTTTGCGCAGTATAAAGAGTTCCGATTCTTCCGCAATATTCCATCGACATCCGTTGCGAATGTTGCATTAGCCTTTCCAAAAGAAGCCATCAAGCGTGATATTGATGGAACAGGTTTCGTTGTATCTCGCAATAGTGATTTTTCGATTACAGCATGTACGTGGACACATAAGAAATGGCCACATACAACGCCGGAAGGGAAAGTACTTCTTCGCTGCTATGTTGGGCGCCCTGGTGACGAAGCAATCGTCGAACAATCAGATGAAGAAATTGTTCAATTTATATTAGAAGACTTGCAAAAAACAATGGATATAACAGCTGAGCCAGACTTTACTGTCGTAAGTCGCTGGAAAGATGCAATGCCGCAATATACAGTAGGACATAAAGAGAGAATGAAGAAGTTAACAACATTTATGGAACGAGAATTACCTGGTGTATATTTAGCTGGTAGCTCTTATGCAGGTTCTGGTCTTCCTGATTGTATTGATCAAGGGGAAGCAGCAGTAAGGAATGTATTGTCTTATTTGGAAAAAGTGGATGAGACGGAATTGATTGCGCAGTAATGATAAAAACAGGAGCTAGTGGGCTCTTGTTTTTATCATTATTTGTTGTTTGGTCGATATCCTTTGTCGAATCGCCGATATATTCGAATTTGCGCTGATATAAGTTCATTTACTGATATATGTATAAGTTATCATTTTATATTTTCTAATTCTTTGTATTCATACTGAATCATCTTATTATTGTGAATGACACATCGATGTTCAAGAGTCTTCGAGTCATCCAGAATTTTAGGTAAAATGTGAGGGATGATCTCATCTAACCCATAATTCTCTTCATCTAAGAGCCACGAAATCTTTTTCCAGTCTAATATGCCCTCAGCTACTTTTTTAGGAGTAGGGTAAGAATAATCTTGTGGAAGCGTAACCAAGTACACATACATACCGCCAAAATAGGCATCATCAAATTCCCACATAGCCATTTGTGATTAATTGATTGACGGCATGTGAATCGATATAGCCTGCACCACCTAAAACTAAAACTGTCATCTAGTCATTACCTCTCGATTTGTACTTTGTAATTCTTTGATAAAGCGATCAAACCCTGCTCTACCATCTTTATTCATCTTATAGACACCAGCATCTTCTAAGACGCGTTCAAATTTTTTTGCAACTTCAGTTTGAAGAAAGCTTTGGATGGTCTCTGCCGTATAGCCGCCCTGGGATTTTAATTCATCTGCCCATTTTTGATGGATTTCAGGAACATTGGATTCCTTATCTAACAAGTACAGCTCAACTTCATGAAGCTCCTCAATCAAACGTGGAGGGAGAATTGCAAGGCCCATGACTTCAATAAGTCCGATATTTTCTTTCTTAATATGCTGTACATCTGGATGTGGATGAAAAATTCCATCAGGGTATTCTTCACTTACATTATTATCACGTAGTACAAGATCAATTTCATACTTTTCTTCGCGACGCCGCACAATTGGTGTAATCGTATGGTGTTTTGTGCCATCTTTTGATTGCGCACGAATTTGTAAGAATTCATCTGAATAGTTCTTCCAACTTTCATGGATGTAGGTGCTGGCATTAATTAGTT
This sequence comes from Bacillus pfraonensis, assembly GCF_050768835.1. Taxonomy (NCBI): domain Bacteria; kingdom Bacillati; phylum Bacillota; class Bacilli; order Caryophanales; family Bacillaceae; genus Bacillus; species Bacillus pfraonensis. Next base: position 11,830 of record NZ_JAHCDO010000006.1, read on the forward strand.
CTTCTTTGTTTAAAGAAGAGAGGCGAATCACACTCATTGGCCAGTTGACAATACCGCAAGAAATATTTGGGTAGTCAGATAGTTCAAATGTTTTAAGAACTTTAGCCTTTGCCATTGGAAAGTTATGGCGTCCAGCTTGATAGTGATCATGACTTAAGATAGATCCTCCTACAATAGGTAAATCCGCATTTGAACCAATGAAATAATGTGGCATGATTTCTACAAAACTAAATAAACGAGAGAATGCCTCACGAGAAATTTTCATTGGTCGATGCTTCTTAGATAATACGATGGAGTGTTCGTTAAAGTATGCATATGGTGAATATTGAAAACCCCATCCTTCTCCATCTAGCTCGATGTTAATGATTCGGTGATTGCTTCTACCTGGATGGTTCAAGCGACCGAAATACCCTTCATTTTCAATACAAAGTAAACATTTTGGATAATTGCCCCTTGGTGCATTTCTAGCCGCTAATATTTCTTTTGGATCTTTCTCTGGTTTGGACAAATTAATAGTAATCTCAAGTTCACCATATTTTGATTCTGTTAAATAATGAATATTTTTTTCAATCGCACGGCTCTTTATATAATCATTGCGTTTACTTAGTTCAAAGAAATAATCCGTCGCTTGTTCAGGACTTTTGCGATATGCCTCCTGAAAATTCGCATTGACCTTGGATGGAAGTGGTGTAATCACATTCATTAAAAGCGCTTCGAACATATCACGATTAGCTTGGTTTTTAGAGATAATAAGATTTTCCGTCGCTTTATCCATAAGCGTATCTAACAGCACATGTGGGTCCGTTTCGACTACACTAGTAATCTCTCCCATTTCCGATTCGCCAATCAAACGTAATAGTTGATTGTGCATATAAATTCGGTCGTTTTCCTCAATGGCTCCACTCTCAATTGCAAGTGTAGTAAAATCATAAATTGCTTGACATGTGTTCATCGTTTCCACCTCATTCATCATCCAATCACTGTAGTTCCACTATCAATGTGTGCCACATAAAAGACAGGCGCATATCCCACAACTTTGAGATATTCATCATAAACATTGTTTTTAAAAGTGTGGGTTTCACTTTCTTTTACTAATGCGATAGCGCATCCCCCAAATCCTGCTCCAGTCATACGGGCTCCAAGCACACCCTCTTGTTTTTGCGCAGCGGCCACCAATGTATCTAATTCAAGGCCGGTTACTTCATAGTTATCTCTTAAAGATGTATGAGAAGCATTCAATAGCTTTCCGAATTCTTCTAAATCACCTGCAGTAAGAGCTGCTTTGGCCTTTTTTGTGCGTTCATTTTCGTAAACTGCATGCTTCGCACGTTTAATTAGGATTTCATCTCCAATAAGATTTTGATTTTCATCAAATTCTGTTTCGCTTAGTTCTCCAAGTGCACTAATCTCTAACTTCGTTTGGAGACGTGCGAGTGCTTCTTCACATTCAGCACGGCGCTCATTATATTTTGAATCTGCTAGCTCACGACGTTTATTAGTATTCATAATTACAATAGCATAGTCGCCCAAAATCACTGGAACCATTTCATACTCTAACGTATTGGTATCAAGGAGAATCGCTTTGTCTTTCTCACCAAATCCAATGGCAAATTGATCCATGATACCAGAATTTACACCGATGAATTCATTTTCAACTTTTTTACCCATTTTCACTAATTCAAGTCGCGTTACATCTAAGTTGAACAAGTCTTCTAATACTACGCCTACAAGTAATTCAAGTGAAGCACTACTTGAAAGTCCCGCTCCATTTGGAATCGTTCCTTCAACTAATAACTCAAAACCACAGTCTATTTTATGACCTGCTTCTTTCAGTGTTAAGATAACTCCTTTTACATAATTTGCCCAATTAGCATTTTTATCGTAATCTAGTTCATTCAACGTGAAACTAATCACTCCAAGTTCTTCAAAGTTCGTTGAGTAAACTAATACTCTATCATCCTCACGACGTCTAGCTACTCCGTAAGTTCCATAAGTAATAGAAGCAGGGAATACATAGCCACCATTGTAGTCTGTATGTTCTCCGATTAAGTTGATACGGCCTGGAGAAAAATATTGAGTTGTTTCTTGAGGTCCAAATACCTCAGCAAATTTTAAAGCTAGTTCACGTTTCTTTTCCATAAGTATAAACATCCCTTTTGCATTCATTTTAAATAAGGAAATTAGCTCAGTATTCACTGGCTCACTTCTAACAGTTCATCATTATCTCTAGACACAACATATAATTTTTAAAAAATTCAGATGGTAGTATCTAATTTTTTCTGTACATGTTTCATATTTAAAGAGACTATCCAAAATATGATCTCAAGTAATATGAAATTCTGTTATCGTTTGATAAGTTGAATCTGCTCTAAGAACCATATCCCCAAAATCAGAATACTGTTCAGCACCCGGGGAAACCTGTGTTTCAAAGGTAATTCCGCCATGGTTTGCAAGTTGTTTGCCATGCATGAGAGGCGTATTCTCACCAAAATTTGCCGTAAAGATGACGACACTTGGTTCTTTTGTGGCTATTTCAATTGTAACCACTTCATCCGGGCTAATGAGTTTCACTGAACTATGTGATAGTTCAGGTTGATTCAAGAAAAATGGGTGATCAATTCCATCCACTAATTCTTTTTGACCAAAAGTACTATTGAAGGTTTCTTTGAGTTTAACTGGCTTTCGAAAATCAAACGCAGTTCCTTCTACAGGCAACTTTTCACCAATTGGAATACTTTCCCGATTAAGTGACGCAAATCTATCACTATCCACCCATAATGTGTGTTCATTTACAGGTTGCGTTACATCACCAGTTAAGTTGAAATACACGTGGTTTGTTGGATTAAACAAGGTATCTTTGTCACTTGTCGCCCTAGTTTCTACTTTCCAAACATTCGTGTTAGTTAACGTGTAACGTATCTCGACATCAAGATTCCCCGGAAAACCATTTTCACCATCTTGACTCACCGTGTGAAAAATCACTGAGATCTCATCATTATTATCAATAACTTGATATTGCCACTTTTTGCTTTCAAATCCTGGAGTACCGCCATGTAAAGTGTTTCCGGTTGTCTCATCAATTTGTACTTTATAGATTTTCTCATCAATTTGAAAAGTTCCATTTTGAATTCGTCCAGCTACTCGTCCAATTGAGGCACCAATATATAAATCTTTTTCAAGATATTCCTGTGCCGTATCAAAACCAAGTACGAGCTCACGTAGACCATTCTTTGTTGGTACCTTTAAACTCGTAATCCGAGCACCTAAATCTGAAACAGTCAATTGCAGGCCATTCAGATTGGTAATAGTGATAATCGTATAACCTGCACCGAAATCTTTTGTTGTAATGTTCATTTTAGATATCCTCTACTCCTTTATTTAGAATGAGCAAGTGCAGTACTAGAATTGAACTCTTCAGTTGCTTTCTCGCCATGAGTTAGCTTTGCTTCTAGCTCTTTGACGATTTGTGCATGTTTTTTCTCTGTTAATGTGATCTTCCATGCAAAAATGATAGCAGAGAAAATCATGAGTGCTGCTGGAAGGTAGAACGCATAAGCATGAAACGTCGAAACACCATCTGCAGTAATGTCTGCTGCTGTAGCATTGCCGGTCATCCCAGCAGCAACAGCTACAAGCCCAACGATCCCGTTTGATAAAGCTCCGGCAATTTTATCGAGTAATGGACGAATTGATAAAGTCACAGCTTCGTTTCGGGTACCATTTTTCCATTGTCCATATTCAACTGAGTCGGTAATAGTCATCAAAGCCGAAAGGAAAATTAGCTGCTGAGGGAAGTAGTAGAGCACCAATCCCACCATAACCACTGGTAAACTTGTTCCAGCTAAGATGAAACATACATATGCCAGAAGCATCATCACAATACCGCCAATATAGACAAAACGTCTTGAAATTAATTTCGTGAGCGTTGGGAAAAGTGGAACAGCAATTAAGCCTGATACAGCTGCAATTAACCCCACAATCCAGAAATCACCTGAATTTCCTAGAATATATTTGAAGAAGAAGAATAACACAGCAGTAGTTGCAACATTGGCAATAGCATATGCAATATATGAAAGTGCTAGCCACATTAACTGATCGTTTTTAGTAATAGCTTTGAAAATATCTTTAATGCCTGCTTTTTCTTGTTGCTGACGAATTACGCTATCATTTTCTTTTGTGCCAAGTGCTGTAATAATCGCTGTTCCACCAGCAATAACAGCAGCAATCAAGCCAAACCAAAACCAACCAGAGGCACCTTGAGAATCTTTACCAGTCATCAAGAAAGTAAAGAAGGTGACGATTGGTACAACTGCTAGTGTAGTCCCATTTGCACCAAGTGATGAACCAAGTCGTGCAAATGTTGCCAATTTTTCTCGTTCCTTGGTGTCAGTGCTTAACGCTGGAATCATCGACCAAAAAGCAATATCCTTAAATGAATAAAAAATATCGAGCAAGATATAAACAATTGCAAACAAAATGATGAACAGTGTAGTATTATGAATTGCAAGACCAAAGAAATTGGTAAATATGCATACAAGAAAGATAGAACTAACTAAACCACCAATGACTAACCAGGGCTTAAACTTCCCGAATCTCGTTTTTGTGTTGTCAATTACTCCTCCAATAATCGGATCAAAAACAATTTGTACCAATCGGATTACTACGATTAAACTCGTAATAATTCCAATCATTTTTCCGGTCGTTGCTTTATCAGCCCCAGTGAACATCGCACTCGTAACAAAGACCATAAAATAGGTGCTCAAAGTTGTATAAAATATGTCATGACCAAATGCACCTAAGGCATAGGAAACACGTTGTTTTACTTTTTCATTCATTTTCATTCTCCTTTTTTGTAATTTTTCTCTTCACTGAATTTTAAGAATGATATAAAAGCGTTTACAAAGTTAAGCATAAAAAAACTAACGAACTACATTAATTTCCTTCCTATGGTTTTCTTTTTCAAGTATAGTTTAACAAGAAAGCGTTTTCTGTTTTATATCATTTTGTGACCTTGATTTAACCTTTTGTTGCAGTTCTTCCTTCAAAAGGTAGATTAGGTTATAGTAATCACGAAGAGGGAGAAGCCCATGGAACAAGCAATCTTTATGAAAAAAGAACACTGTTACTTCTCAAGCGAACTATATTTTGATTTTTGTGGTTTTTCAAAAACACTGCCTTTTCATACTTTTGGACCAGCTGTACGTAACAGCTATATTATTCATGTTGTGTTGGATGGAAAAGGAACGTACTATGTAAAAGATAAAAAATATTCATTAAAGAAAGGAAATATTTTTCTCATTCGCCCAGGAGAGTCGACCTTTTATCGCGCGGATGCAGAAGAACCATGGGTGTATGCGTGGCTGTCATTTGGTGGGAAGGTAGCAGACGAAATTATTTATTATTCGAGTTTTAAAGAAGATAACCACTCTGTTACTTCAACTAATATTCAACAATATTTGGATATTATCTTGGAGTGTATGAATTGCTCCCACGGTACATTAGAAGACGAATTAAAGTTGAATGAGTTGACCTATCGGTTTTTAAGATTATTACTTACAGATGGTGTCGAATTCTCAACAGGAGTAAAGCAAAAGTTTTCACGACTCGCGGTTGAAGCGATGACATATATTGGAGAGCACTATGTAGAAGAGATTACAGTAAGTGATGTGGCAAATCATCTTGCGGTCAATCGAAGTCATCTTTCGCGGGTCTTTCACAATCATTTCGGGATGAGCATGAAGGACTGGATTTTAAGGGTGCGTATGAATCACGCAGCGTATTTACTTTCAATGACAAATGAATCAGTAGAGAACATTTCTTATGAGGTGGGCTTTCGTAGTTTAGTAGTCTTTAGCCGCATATTTAAAAAAGTGACTGGAGAAACACCTACGCATTATCGAAAACGTATGTCGAAAGAGAATTTCCAAACAATCTCTTTATCAAGCTTGAAGTTCTTACTTGATGAACAAGAAATTATTTCACGGGCCACTTAGGAAAAATGAATGAAATTTCTAGAATAGCAACTACACATTAAATGTTCAAAAAATAACGAATAATTTAATGTGTAGTGTGCTTAAAGTTGTAACGTAAACGTAAAGTAACTCCAAAATATACAAGAAAAGTTGATTTTGGAGTATTTTTTGTTTCCTTCGCTTTTTTTCGGCACTCTGCATCTAGACGGTAAATCCGTTGACCACGGCAAGGCTTTATCAATATCTTCTTTTTTATTTTTTTAATGACTTTATTGTTTTTTATACAACTTTATCCCGCATTAACGGGCAGTAAGACCCCTACCTCAAAATTCAGCGAAAGCAAAGTCCAGCTCCAACGTCCTGTGATTCTGAGCGAGCCGCTTCCGCTTTTCTAAAGAAGTTAGGTCAAGGGTCAACTGTCCGTAAAAGCCAGATTCGTGAGGGCTAATAATTAGTGGGGGATGAAGAAAATCCGCACTGATTAAAATTTCACTTTATATAGCAACTAATCAATCTCACCAACATAAACAGGCCCTGACTCATTACCGGCATGAAAGTCTTGAATCATTTTCAATAATAATTGCTCCAGCTCTCACTCTAATATGGTAATTCATTAGTTATATCCCACCTTTTGAAAAATGTACCATATTATTTTGCAGTATTTTTAAGGTTTTTTGTTCGATTTTAGTTGAGTATTACATTTAGTGTTGCAGCTGCTTTCGGCCATCCAACGTAAAAGGCTAGATGTGTTACTAGAGAGATGATTTCTTGCTCAGTCATTCCGTTCTTTTCAGCTAATTGTAGATGAAATGGTAGTTGTTCCGTATTGCCGATGCTAATTAAAGCAGAAAGTGTAATGAGACTTCTTTCTTTTGCTGTTAAAGTAGGGTCTCTCCATACTTTTTCAAATAACACGTTTTCACTATAATCAACAAAGTCGGGAGCGATATCTCTCATTTTCTGTGAAATATTGAGTTCGATACGATTATTCATGATTCTTCTCCTTCATTGTAACCATTTGGGCTATTCCTTGACCAAATGACCAGTTTTCAGCAGGTGTTTCGTTTAGTGTAATAAAAATATCGGTTGCAGGAATATGTAAATGGTTATAAAAAGATTCTGAGATAGATTGATATAAATTCTTTTTTTGATCTATTGTTCTCCCAGGCCCACATGTAATGGAAACATGTATCATTTTATCTGTTCGCTTTCTCCCCGTTTCTAAGAGATAGTATGGGTTATAAAAGAATTGATGAGATGGATAGGGTAAAAACATTTGAAAGTAATCATCTTTTGGAATTTGAAAATGCTCCATTAATGCAAGATGAATACTATGACTTACCTTTTTCAACTCTTCTTTATGCAATTGACCGTCTGAATAATAAACAGTAACAAATGGCATACATTCACTCCCTTTCGTATGGATTTATTTTACTCCTACCATTTCAATTTTGATAATTGAAAAAATATCATATAATTATCAATAAAACCGATAGAGATTAGGTGTAAAAATGGAAATAAAAGAGATGAAAACATTCAAAATGATTGTTCAGGAAGGAACGTTTTCACTTGCGGCCAAAAAATTGAACTACGCTCAATCAACTGTAACAACACATATAAAAAAACTAGAGAAGGAACTTGGATTCCTTTTATTTGAACGAGGATGGGATGCAAAGTTAACAGATGAAGGTGCATTATTTGCAGAAGAAGTAGATCATTTGCTAATGCATTGGGAGTATTCAATATCTCAAGCGCAACGTATAAGCAATGAGGAGAAGGGAACGATAAGAATCGGTCTATTAGACTCACTTGCAGAAAAATTGATTCCGCCACTATTAAAATATTTAAATGAGGAGAAACCATATATACATTGTGATTTTGTTGTAGGGAATACAGCGCTTTTATCACAAATGATAGATCAAAATAAGATTGATTTTGCAGTTTGTGGAAACAATAAAAATATTGCTAATGTGAGCTTCACTCCACTTTGTAAGGAAGAAATACAATTTATTGTTAATAATCCTCATCACCCGCTATTGCAAAAACAGTCAGTGGGAATATCTGATATTATTGATTATCCTATTTTAATAGGAGAGAATAGTTGTTATTATTATCAATCTGTGAATGCTTTCTTATCGGAAAACAACGTATCCTTTAAAAAAGTCTATAATTGTAGTGCACTACACCTTATTCCACAAATGATTTTTGGAGAGATGATAGGTATTATTCCTAAGGGAACTAATTTAAAAGAAGAAAATATATCGTTTAAGGTTAAAGGATTTGATCCTAAAATGCCGATAGGATTATGCATTTCTTCTAAAAAAAGAGACTATTTGAGTCATACGAAACAACAGTTGATGAAGAAAATTAAATTGTTGTTTTAAATCATTATTGTATCTAGAAATCTTGAAAAGCCCCTTTCGAAATCAGAAGGGGCTTTGTGTTACACTTATAACTCTCTTAAAAAACGAATGAACTTCTTTAAGCCTTGCGGTTGCTGTTTTCGGCGTTTAATTACAAAATCAATTTTGACTATTTCATGTATTTCTTCATAACGAATTGCTTCTGTCTTTGTCCGGCTATACGCAACATTAGCAGGTATAATCGTAATCCCAAGTCCACCATGAGCAGCTTGCATAATAGCCTCAAGTGAATCGAATTCCATTATCGTATTCTGATTAAAGTCATTTTTATTACAGTAATCTAATAGTTGTTGTCTATATATACAATTTGAATCACTATTTACGAGTAAAGTTTGGTTTTCGATCGGAGTGTCTTTTGATGAAATGAGAATCATATTTTCAAAATAACTGTACACAGTTTTCAGTTGTGATTCATTATACGTACCGTTTAAAAAAATCCCATCAAGTTCCCCGTATAAAAGCATTTCTTGTAACTTTGCGTTATCAGTCGTTCTGATTTTCACATCAATATTTTTATGTGCTTCTAAAAAAGAAGAGAATAGCTGAGGCACTTTCACAGCGGAAATGGTTTGAGATGCTCCTAGTGTTAAAGATTCTCTCCATTTCTGAGGGTTTATTTTGGATTTCGCTTCATTCATTAAAAATAGAATTTGATTTGTGTAATCTAATAAAACTTTTCCTTCTTCCGTTAAGGTGACGCCTCTGTTATTACGCTTTAATAGTTTTACGCCAAGTTCATCTTCTAAATTTTTGATTCGCTGGCTTATATTCGGTTGTACATATCCTAGCTTTTCAGCAGCTCTGGATATAGATTGTAGCTCTGCAACATGTTTAAAAATCCATAAGTCATGGCTCTCCAAGAATCGATCCCTCCACATAGATATCATTTAAAATGATACCTGCTTCATTATTCAGTATTATACTCCTCAAATGAATGAAGATAAAATGAAATAAAATCAGACCAAGTGAGGAGATTGTAAAATGGATATAAAAGATAAAGTAGTTATTATAACAGGCGGTGGTACTGGTATTGGAAAGGCTGCTGCTTTGAAGTTAGCGAGTTTAGGAGCAAAAGTTGTGGTGAATTATAGTCGTTCGGAAAAAGAAGCGCTAGAAACGATTCATAAGATTCAAGAGCGAGACGGAACGGCAATCGCCATTAAAGCTAATGTAGCAAAAAAAGAAGAAGTAGAGAATATGGTTTCTCAAACTGTTAACCTCTTTGGAACAGTCGATTGTTTAGTAAACAATGCGAGTATAACAGCTCAAATACCGATGAATGACTTAGGGTCTGTAACTGATGAAGTGTGGGATGACCTTTTTAGCGTAAACGTGAAAGGGATGTTTCATTGTATAAAAGCTGTTGTTCCTTATATGAAGAAGCAAAAAGCAGGTGCTGTCGTGAATATGGGGAGTGTTGCCGGGATAACGGGACTTGGATCATCCGTGCCGTATGCTGCAACAAAATCAGCCATTCATACAATGACAAAATCACTAGCAATTGCATTAGCACCTGATATTAGAGTAAATAGTATTTCTCCTGGTGCAGTCGATACATGCTGGTGGGCAGGGAATGAGGAAAAGATGTACCAGCTGGCAGGAAATCTGCCACTTCAGAGAATTTCAACACCAGATGATATTGCAGAGGCGATTCTTTTTCAATTAACCCAGGAATCTATTACAGGACAGATATTTACAATTGATAATGGACAGACGCTTTAGTATTACGTGGCATTATGCAGTAAGATTATCAGCTTACTAGAAAGTTGTATTCATTTTATCCCGCATTAACGGGCAGTAATACTCCCACCTCAAAATTTGGCGGGAGCAAAGAAGTTAGGTGGGAGATAAACTGCCCGTAAAAGCCCGATTGGTGAGGGCTAATAATCAGTGGAGGATGAAGAAAACCCCACTGATTAAAGTTTCACTTTATATAATTAGAAGAGGATACTATGTCCGATATGAGGACATAGTATCCTCTTTTTTGCAAGCACCACATCGCTATCAAGCTAATGTTGATTTGAAATAAAATCGCGATGTTTTGAAAAAAGTTGTGAAGCTTTACCCTTTTGGATACTTTTGTCTGAAGGTGTGTTTTTATGACTAAAAGAAAAAGAACATCTGAATAATAGGTAGTGTTTTTGTGTAATTAAAGCACTGCTTTTTCTTTTAGCTATGAAAGCATGATTCATGCAGTGATTGTTGATATATATTGTTTTAGGTTTGTTATAATTTAACAATTGAGATTTTTTTGAAAACAAGGAAAATAATATTGTTATATACGAAAAAAATCATTATAATACTACTTATTGATAAGATAGTTATTTTTATAGAGTAAAATGTGATAAAAGAGGCCATCTATCGAAATAATTATCTGAATTTTTTTATTATAAAAAATATTTTGGTGTATCCCAGAATAGCGTAGAAGGATAAGATCAAAAGCACAACCCTGGAATGGAGATTGGCTTTCATAAAAGTCATCTATTATTCAACGGAATCTATGTGGAATAGATTTAATTTTATTGTATGGTTGTGAGAAATGAATAGCTCTATAGCAGCAATGTTGCAATTTTATCTTCAATTGATGGGGGAGTATTTATGAACAGTATACTGAAAAAGTGGAATCAAGTGAGTCTAGTAAAACAAATCATTGTAGGGTTGATTATCGGTATTATTCTATCTGTGACAATCCCAGAAGTAGCAAAACCTGTTGTCATTTTAGGTACTTTATTTGTAGGTGCTTTGAAAGCGATTGCGCCTGTGCTGGTACTTTTCTTAGTTATGTCGGCCATCGCACAACACAAGAGTGGTCAACAAACGAATATGAAGTCCATTATCTTCCTATACCTTTTAGGAACATTTTTAGCTGGATTAATCGCCGTTGTTGTAAGTTTTATTTTTCCTGTAACTTTAACACTTGCAAAGGGTGCTGAAGGTGTGACTGCTCCTGGTGGTATTGTAGAGGTTCTCAAATCTTTACTGCTGAACATTGTTGATAACCCAGTTAAAGCAATTTATAATGCGAACTATATCGGTATTTTAGCTTGGGCGACACTCCTTGGTTTGGCTTTACGAAATGCCTCTGATACGACAAAAACGATGATTTCAAATTTTTCAGATGCTGTATCTAAAATGGTTACATGGATTATTAAGCTTGCGCCATTAGGAATCATGGGTCTAGTAGTGGATTCTATTACTACAAATGGAATTGAATCATTACTAAGCTATGGGAAATTACTTGCTGTTTTGATTGGTTGTATGTTCTTTGTAGCACTGATTGTCAATCCAATCATTGTGTTCGCATTTATACGTCAAAATCCTTATCCGCTTGTTTTTAAGTGCTTAAAGGAAAGTGGTATTACAGCATTCTTTACACGTAGCTCAGCTGCGAATATTCCTGTAAATATGAGATTATGTGAAAATCTAGGTTTGAATAAGGATAGTTATTCAGTATCCATCCCATTAGGCGCAACGATCAATATGGGTGGTGCCGCTGTTACGATTTCTGTTTTGACACTTGCAGCAGTTCATACACTTGGTATTCAAGTAGACTTTCCTACAGCAATCATCCTCAGCGTACTGTCAGCTGTATGTGCGTGTGGTGCTTCAGGGGTTGCTGGTGGATCTTTATTACTGATTCCTCTAGCATGCAGCTTATTTGGAATCTCACCTGATATTGCTATGCAGGTAGTTGGAGTAGGCTTTATTATAGGTGTTTTACAAGACTCTTTTGAAACGGCACTTAACTCATCCACAGACGTACTTTTCACAGCAACAGCTGAATTTAAAGAGTGGCGTAAAGAAGGGAAAAAAATAAATATTCGCAAAGTATCATAAAGAAGAAATCTAGTTCTGGTACAAATGTGATTTTTTAGAAGCATAGAACATCAATAACATGTTTAGCTATGGATCGGTAATATGCATTACAACTAAATATATAATTCAACATAAAAGACAGTGAGCAACGAGCTCCTGTCTTTTATGTTGAAAATTCGAGTCGTAGTTAAAGAAATCTTTACTCACAGTTACAAAAGGATGAGGTTAATTTTTTGTAAAATTTGTCGAAAATACATTCTTTATAAAGAACATTTTGTTATGATAGTACATGCTGAGAGAATATAAAATTAGGGGAGGAAGATGGGTGTGAAGAAAGTAGTAAGTATTGTTTTGTCATTCATACTGCTGATTTCATTTACTGGCACGATCGTAAAAGCGGATGAAAATGCTCCGTTATCAGTGGCTAGTGCGATTCAACTGTTTAAGCAGCAAGGAAAAAGTAAAGGGGTAGTGGAAGGGTATATTGTTGGATATACACAAAGTCCTTCTAATTACACGAAGGATCCAGCGAAGTTTGGAGATACGAATGTTGCGATTGCAGATTCTCCAAATGAGACAGATCCTGAGAAAATTATGCCTGTTCAGTTGCCAAAAGGTGACGTGAGAACGGCAGTGAATGTAAAAGATCATCCTGAAAATGTTGGGAAGAAAGTTCAATTAACAGGGACACTTGAATTATATTTTAGTAGTCCTGGTTTAAAATCAGTGATAGCATATAAGTTTCAAGGGGAAACAGAAAACCGTGTGAGCGATGTGACTGCATCACCAAATGGTGGAGAAATTGAAAAAGGGACAGCAGTTACATTAACAACAAATACAGAGGGAGCAACGATCTACTATACATTAGATGGATCAGTCCCAACAGATAAAAGTATTCGTTATAATGAACCGATTGTATTAGACGAAAACAGTGTTATGAAGGCAATTGCAGTGAAGGAAGGTCTTACATCTTCATCGGTTTCAACATTTTCTTTTACAGTTGTAAAAAGTGAGCAAGTCCGTATTCATGATATTCAAGGGAAATCTCATATTTCTCCTTATGATGGGAAGAAAGTACGAAATGTAGAAGGGGTTGTAACAGCGTTAGATAAGTACGGTTTTTACATGGAAGAACCGCAGCCTGACGAAGACCCAGCAACTTCAGAAGGAATTTATGTCTATAAGAAAGATGCGAGTGTTGCAGTAGGAGATCTTGTTCAAGTGGATGGAGAAGTGGAAGAATTCATTGGACCTGGATATGCTGAGAAATTTGAAACAGATTTAGCAATTACAGAAATTAAAGCAAGCCGCGCCCTAGTAAAAGCAAAGAATCAACAATTGCCACCTGCTGTTGTGTTAGGTGAAAACGGCGTAAAGATACCAGATCAGATCATTGATAATGATGCATTTGGCGTATTCGATCCAAATGAAGATGCAATTGATTTTTATGAAAGTGTAGAAGGTATGCGTGTGACAATGCAAACTCCAAAAATTATTGCACCGCAAAAAAATGGAAATCTATATGTAACAGTTGCAAATGGTAGTGACAAAGTCGTAACGAAATATGGGACGCCGCTATTAGATGAAAACCAACTAAATCCAGAGCGTCTTTCTCTAAAAGTATCTCGCGATTATGTAGCGAAAGTTGGAGATCAGTTTACTGGAGATATCACAGGTGTAGTTGGATATGACTACGGTGCGTATCGCATTTCACCGACGACAGAGTTACCATCCGTAACAGATGGTGGATTTAAACAAGTGGGTGCAAATATTCAACCACGCCTTGGAAAGTTAACAGTAGCAACATACAACATCGAAAACTTCTCAGCGAATAAAAAAGAAACATCTGATGAGAAGGTAAAAGCACTTGCTTATTCCATCAAATATAATTTGAAAATGCCAGATATTATTGGTGTGCAAGAAATGCAGGATAACAATGGGGCAGTCAATGATGGAACAACAGATGCTTCTTTAAGTGCAAAACGTATCATTGATGCAGTACAAGAAATTCGCGGGCCAAAGTATGAATATGTAGAAGTTGCTCCTGGGAACAATCAAGACGGGGGAGCACCAGGAGCGAACATTCGCGTTGGTTTCTTCTACAATCCATCACGTGTAAAATTAGCAGCTAAGCCACAGTTATTAGAAACAAATCCAACGCGTATTGGACAAGAAAATCCATTATTTGAAAGTACTCGTAAACCGTTAGCTGCTGAGTTTACATTCCAAGGACAAAATATTGTCGTTGTTTCCAATCACTTAAATTCAAAAATTGGGGATGCGACGCCGTTTGGAAAAATTCAGCCGCTCGTATTAAAGAGTGAAGAGAAGCGAATTCAGCTTGCTAAGGAAGTGAACAGCTTTGTAAAAGGCATTCAAAATCGAGATGCAAATGCACCAGTTGTAGTAGTTGGGGATATGAACGACTTTGAATTCTCAAAACCACTGCAAGCATTAAAAGGTGATGTAATGAAAGATATGTTAGAAACGGTTTCGAAAAAAAATCGTTACACATATATTCATGATGGAAACGCACAAGTATTAGACCACATTTTAGTAACAAATAACATTGCACCGCATACGGTTGTAGATCCGGTACATTTAAATTCAAACATTATGAAGGAACATGGCCGTGTAAGCGATCATGATCCAGTACTGGCGCAAATTGATTTGAAAAAAGCTTCATAAAAAATATCCCTTGGCAACGTTGCCAAGGGATATTTGTATTACATACCAATTGATTTTTGAATCGACTTTTTACAGCGCATTCTTCTTTGCAGTCTACGCATATATTTTTTTTGATCTTTATATACACCTTTTATATACATAAATAAACTAATTCCTAAAAATAGTATGCATTGTACGACTAAAATATAAGGTGACATTCCTTGGAGAGGCTGTTTTGGATCATATAAATGAATAGGTGCGCCACCAATCGTAGGGAATACGACATTTAAAATCACATATGGCAATGAGCTTATCGCAAAAGGAAATAGAATTGCCATATAGTCTTTTTTTGACCATATTGATGCAGAGAGACCGAGTACTGCCATCAGAGCAGCAAATAAAAAATTTATCCCAATATATAGGGAGATATAAGTGATGGGAGAAGAGAAGTATAATGATGCAAACATACTATTGTCCTTTATCATACCCAAGGTGGGCGTAGGACTACCATCTGGGATTGTCAGCTTACAAAACAACAATGAAAATACAAATGGGAGAATATAAAGAAGACCCCCGATTAGGAAGGTAACGATATATTTCGTACATACATAAGGAAAAAAGGAAATCTCTTTACTTACAAATGATTTGAATTTATCAGCTTTATCAAAGTTATAACTTGTACTAAAAGGGAGTGCTGCTAGTACGGGCATTAACAGTAAATACACATCCATTTCATTATCGCGAAAGCCAATCCATTTATAAGCTGTTGTGAAAAGCTCGTCAGGTTCGCCTCCTAAATATTGAATGATGTAGTAATAATGATAAATTGAAACAAGAATGAACCAACTAAATAAGAGAGTAAGAGAAATCTTATTGAAAAAGGCTTGTTTTATATGTAAACGAAGTGCACGTATCATGATTGAACTAGCCCCCACTATTTGTAATAAATATGTCTATGTTCTATATTACTATCAAATGTAAAAAAATTCTTGTTTTTTCATTGAGAATTTAAAAAAGAGGGGAAGTTTGTATTGTGATATAAACTTCGGGGGCTCTTATTTCTCCTTGCCCTAAAAATAAATGATCCATTTAAATTCCTTTTTTAACTTGTTTGTTTTCTATTCTCCATTCATCGTTCTTCTTAATTTCTAAAACGATATTCATCCCGCTAGATTCTTTGTAAAGGACATACCCATGATCTAACTTGATATATATCGCAGGCTCTCCTACGCACTGTTTCGCACAAGATTTGTTGATTAATTCAATTAATGATAATTCGCTACGATCAGTTTTACTGAAGTTAATCAAGGTATCCATATTGGTTTTACGGAACCCTTGCAAATCTACACCAAAGCTCTTTTCCATATCTGCAGTAATAGTAGGATTGATTGCTTCAACTACATTCTTTTTTTCTAAAAGAAATCCGTTTCCATAAAGGAATTTCACATATCCAACCCATACAATTAAAAACAGCATAAGAAATAAACTAGCAATTTTGATTTGCCGCAGGCGTTTACTCACTAGCGTTTCTGAACGCTTCATCCAGCTTAATCCTCCTTACATTTTTGTTTAAACTTATGCTTGTCTACATATATTTAGAAGCAAGCTGATGAAGTAATGGGAAGCTGAATCAATCTGTACAAAACAAACCTTTTTATCGTTCAAGTTTTTGTTGATACACTATGACAATGGTATAATGTATTGCGTATGCATCGATTGGAATTTTTTATATTGGCAATAAATAAAAAGAGAACTTGTAATGAACGGGAAACCGTGATAATATCAAAAATGTACTAATTGACTATATTATCCAAATGGTCATTTTGGAGGTGGAGATGTGGCGATTGATAGAAAACGTTCTATTATTGAAGCTGCAACAAAATCCTTTTCAGCATTTGGTTATAAAGCAACAACAATGGATCAAGTTGCAAAATTAGCGAATGTTGGAAAGGGAACAATTTATACTTTTTTCAAAAATAAAGAAGAATTGTTTGGAGAAATTATTTCTAACTTAATTACAGAAATGAAACAAGTTGCAAAAGATGCAATTCGTCCAGATGTTTCATTTTTTGAAAATGTACATAAAGCATTATATCGTATTTTAGAATTCAGAAAAGAACATCAATTGATGATTAAACTCATTCAAGAAGAAAGAGATATGGGTACGAAAGAAGTACAAGAGGGTATGCAGCAAGTGGAGACTGAGATTGTATCCGTTATTCAATCTTATTTAGAAGTTGCGATTGAAAAGGGTGAGATTAGTAAATGTGACCCGGAAATTACAGCATTTATTATGCTTCGTTTATACGTATCCCTTATTTTTGATTGGGAAAAAAATCATGAACCATTAGATAAAGAGCGAATTGCAGAACTGTTTGAACTTTATTTATTAAAAGGATTGTCAAATTAAGATAATCCTTTTATTATAGTTAAATATGACTAAATGAACAAAATGGTCAATAATGTATAAATCCGAATTAAAAAATGAACATCAAACCATTCTTTTTAGATGGGAGAGAGCATCCGGCCATGCATAGAAGCGGTCAGTGCCTTTTTTAGCCCCATGCCAAGTGAGAACAAAAGGAGAAAGCGAGTGGAGGTCTTCTTTTATTTTCATAGCCGCGACTTAGGTGTTTGAAAATCAAAATGGATATATACGTCGGAAAAACAAGTTGGATATATATAAGAGGGGAGGGATATGAGGTTGTGAAAAGATAATGTTTTATTTGTTTACATTGACCGAATGGATTAAATAGTCATATGAAATAAAAAGGTGCATAGTATAGAGAGAAGATTATGAGAGTTAGGTAATATGTATAACAGGATATAACCTTTTTATTTGCTTCGAAATGACTAATTGAACATTATGGTCATATTTAAAAGGAGGGGAAATCATGAGAGGATTTACGTTGCTTGGCAAGGAATTTACAGAGATTATAAAGAGCAAAAAAGTCTTAATACCGATTATAGCCGTTTTATTTGTACCACTTTTATATGCGGGCATGTTTTTATGGGCGTTTTGGGATCCATATGAACAGTTAGATGATTTACCAGTTGCGGTAGTCAATCTCGATAAAGGGGCAGTCTTTGATGGGAAACCAATTGAAGTTGGGAATGGATTAGTCGATAAGTTAAAGGATAATAAAAATTTTAAATGGGAGTTTGTGAGTGAAAAAGAAGCAAAAGAAGGGATGGAAAATCGAAAATATTATATGTTGGTGCGAGTTCCAGAGAACTTCTCAGATCATGCAACAACGCTGCTCAAAGAAAATCCCAAACCATTAAACTTAGAATATATTCCAAATGAAAGCTTAAACTTCTTATCTTCACAAATCGGCGGAACTGCGATTGAAAAAATTAAAGGTGAAGTTTCCAATACGTTAACAAAAACGTATGCAGAGAAAATGTTTGATTCTATTAAAGATGTTTCACAAGGATTTGCTGATGCAAAGGATGGAGCAAATAAGCTACATGACGGAGCTGGGGAGTTGCAAGACGGTTCTGGAAAAGTAACAGATGGCTTGTATACGTTGCAAGGGAAGTCTAGTGAGATGATAGAAGGGATCCATAAATTAAAAGGTGGTTCAAGTCAAGTTAGTAATGGTTTGAGTGTATTAGTAAATAAATCAGGTGAGCTGCAAGGCGGAATTGGTAAACTAGTGGATGGATCTGGTCAATTATATGAAGGGCTAAATAATCTAGCAGGTAAATCTATTCAATTTAATGATGGTTTAAAACGTGCTTCAGGTGGATCTGGTGAGTTGCAAAAAGGTACTACCGACCTTTCAAGTGGAATGAAACAACTTGGTAGTGCACAAGGACAATTGGAACAAGGAGCAAAAAAAATTCAAACAGGATTACAAGATTTAAATAATCAATTGCAAAATGCTACAGCAGGATTGTCAGATATGAAAACTAACATGCCAGCTGAATTGAAACAAGCAACTGAACAAATTACTGGATCGGTGGAAAAAGTAAATCAATTAAATGAAGTTGCCCAGTTAAATGCAGGTGATGCGAATAAAGCAGTACAAGATGTAGTTGCTTTAAAAGAGCAAATTGAAAAGTTACCTAAGGAATCTCAAGATAAGTTAAAGCCATTTATAACAAATGTTGAAAATAGCACAGCTACTGTGCAAAAGAAATCAGCTGGAGTAGCAGGTGCAACCGCTAAACTTGAAGGAGAGGTATCACAGTTAACGGTCAAAGTAAAGGAAACGGCAAACGGCTTACAAACGAAATTACCGAACCCTGAGAATCTTAACGCTTTAGCTAGTGGTGTTGAACAATTAACAAAAGGGCAAAATGAGTTTGTCGTTAATTTTCAAGAGTTTGGTAAAGGGTTAGATGGGGCTAAATCTGGAGCAGAGAAATTAGCAACTGGAAGTCAGCAACTAAATGATGGTATAAATCAATTAGCTGAAAATGGTCCGAAACTAGTGAGTGGAGTAAGTGAATTAGCGAATGGAGCGGGTAAACTAAATGGAGGTATAAATCAATTATCAGATGGATCCGGTCAATTAGTAGCAGGTGTGAACAAGTTAGCAAACGGTTCAGATCAAGTAACAGGCGGCTTAAATCAATTATCAGATGGCTCTAGCCAATTAATCGACGGAGTAAACAAATTAGCAGATGGTTCTGGCAAAGTAACAGACGGTTTAGTCAAAGTAAATGACGGAACTGGTGAACTCGCTGAAAAATTAGGAGAAGGTGCAGAAAAAACGAGTGAAGTAAAAGGAACAGATAAAACATACGACATGTTTGCAGATCCAGTGAAAGTGCAAACGGAGAAGATGTCAGAAGTTCCTAACTATGGAACAGGATTTACACCATACTTTTTATCTCTTGGTCTATTCGTTGGAGCACTTCTTTTATCGATTGTGTTCCCATTACGTGAGACAGTTGGTAGACCAAAATCAGGATTTAGCTGGTTTATTAGTAAGTTCGGTGTACTACTTGCAGTAGGAGTAATTCAAGCGCTTGTGGCAGATGCTGTACTATTATTAGGATTAGGTATTGAAGTACAAAGTGTGGCATATTTCGTATTGTTTAGTATTCTGACAAGTATATCGTTTATCGCGTTAATTCAGTTCTTAGTAACTACCTTCAGCGACGCTGGACGTTTTATCGCGATTTTAACATTAATTCTACAATTAACAACAAGTGCGGGTACATTCCCACTTGAGTTAATTCCAAAACCATTACAAGTATTTAATGCATGGTTACCAATGACATATTCTGTGTCCGGATTTAAAGCAGTTGTATCAAGTGGAGATTTCGGGTTTATGTGGCAAAATGCAGGTATATTGATGATATTTATTGTTGTGTTATCGCTTGGAACAATTGGTTCGTTGACTTGGATGCATAAGCGGCAATATGGAAATCTGACTGAAGCAGAATATAGTCAGGGAGTTTGAGGTCAATCATAGAAATAAGAGGAACAGTCCTTCACTTAATTTTTTCATCAAGTGAAGGACTGTTTTATATTTTACGTAAAAAGGTGAATAGTTCCATTAAACTTTCTAAATAGAATAATTCACTTTATACTTATGATAAAAATAGAATGGCCTATAAGGTTTTGAGCAAAAGGATATTGAATTTTATTTATAAAAGGTTGATTTCTTAGAAGTTGTAATATAGGAAATGTGAAATTGACATAGTAAGCAATCGGATATGGAGATGAAATGATGAAAAAGACGATTTTGGATATAGCGCAAATAGCGGGGGTTGCAAAGAGTACGGTTTCCCGTTATTTGAATGGAGGATCTGTCAGCGATGCGACCAAACGAAAAATTGAACGTGCAATTCAAGATACAGGATATGTTCCGAATACATTTGCTCAAAGTTTAAAGGCGAAGAAAACGAATATTATTGGTACAATCGTCCCGCGTTTGGATTCTTATGCGTCATCGCTCACATTAATCGGTATTGATGAACAGTTAAGAGAGCTGAATTATCAAATGTTAATATCGAATTCCAATCAAGATTTGGAACGAGAAATTGAAAATATTTATACATTGGCTAATCAAAAAGTCGCGGGGATTATTTTATTGGCTGCACAAGTTACTGATCAGCATATCGAGGCGTTTCGTAAAATTGATATACCAGTGATGCTTGTTGGACAGCAGCATCAAGAGGTGTATAGCTTTATTCATGATGATTATGGAGCAGCCTATGACATAGGGCAATATATCTTGGCGAGAGGGCATAAAAAAATTAGTTATTTAGGTGTAACAGAGCACGATATTGCAGTTGGTATAAAGCGAAAGCAAGGCTTCAAACGAGCAGTAGAAGAAGCTGCTGGATGTGAAGTGAAATATTACGAAACAAGTTTTAAAATTGAAGATGCAATTGAAAAAGCCTCTGAAATTATTGAAGAATTTCGTCCATCTGCTTTAGTGTGTGCAACAGATAATATCGCGCTCGGTGCACTAAAAGCAGCCTATATGAAAGGGTTGCGAGTACCTAAAGATTTGTCTATTACTGGATTTGGGGGGTATCAAGTAACAGGAGTGATTCACCCCGCTGTAACAACTGTGAAATTTTATTATAAAGAAGCTGGACAAAATGCAGCTCGAAATATTGTAAAACTCGTAAATGAAGAAGCAGTAGAAAAAATTTCGGTATCACAATACGAAATAATTGAAAGAGAAAGCGTTGACAATATATAAACGTGAGCATATAATCTAATTGAAACCGGTTCCAATGACTGGTTTTAATTAGGGTTATTTTTGGAACCGGTTCCAAAAATAAAAATAATAAAGGGGGAGCATTATGAACTACAATCAAATTGCAAAAGAAATTTTAGAAGCAATTGGTGGTAAAGAGAATGTATCGGCAGCGGCACACTGTGCAACCCGTTTACGTTTAGTTCTACATGATGAGGGGAAAGTGGATCAAAAGAAACTTGATTGTATGGATGAGGTGAAGGGGACTTTCTCTACGGGAGGACAGTTTCAAGTTATTATCGGTTCAGGAACTGTGAACGAAGTGTATAAAGAATTTGCAAGATTGACAGAGATTTCTGGGATGTCTACAACAGACGTGAAAGCTGCTGGGACGAAAAAGTTGAATCCACTTCAGCGGTTTGTCAAAATGCTTTCTGATATTTTTGTTCCTATTATTCCGGCTATTGTAGCGGGCGGATTATTAATGGGGATTAATAATTTATTAACAGCAAAAGACTTATTTATTGCAGGAAAATCATTAGTAGAAGCAAATCCTCAAATTACAGATTTAGCAGCTCTTATTAATACATTCGCAAATGCAGCATTCGTATTCTTACCAATTTTAATAGGTTTCTCGGCAACACAACGGTTTGGCGGGAATCCTTATCTTGGGGCAGCTCTTGGTATGTTAATGGTCCATCCAGATTTACTGAACGGTTATGAATATGGGGCAGCTTTATTGGCTGACAAAGTACCCGCTTGGCATATACTAGGTTTTAGTATTGAGAAAGTAGGGTATCAAGGCACTGTATTACCAGTTCTCGTGGCATCATTTATTTTAGCGAAAATAGAAACATATTTAAGAAGAGTTATTCCAACGGCACTTGATAACCTTCTGACGCCTTTATTAACGATTTTTGTTACAGGTTTACTAACATTTACGGTAGTAGGGCCCATTACACGTTCTGCAGGTAATTTGTTAACAGATGGAATTGTTTGGTTATATGATACAGTTGGATTTATTGGTGGCGGTATTTTTGGATTACTGTATGCACCAATTGTTATTACAGGTATGCACCATAGTTTTATTGCAGTGGAAACACAATTACTTGCTGATGTTGCAAAAACAGGTGGTTCATTCATATTTGTAATTGCGGCAATGTCTAACGTTGCTCAAGGCGCAGCAACTCTTGCAGTCTCTTTAGTTACACGAGATAACAAAGTGAAAGGAGTTGCCTCAGCAGCAGGGATTTCTGCCCTCTTAGGTATTACAGAACCAGCGATGTTTGGTGTTAATTTAAAATTAAGATATCCGTTTATAGGAGCGATTATTGGTGCGGGAACTGCATCTGCCTTTGTAACCTTTTATAAGGTAAAAGCGATTGCATTAGGAGCTGCTGGATTGCCTGGTATTATTTCCATTAGACCAGATAGTATTATCCCGTATGTAATTGGAATGGTGATTTCTTTTATAGTGGCTTTTGGTGTAACACTTCTTTTAGCAAAACGAGCAAAAAAGCGGGGAATGGACTCTTCTCAAAAAGATGCAGCTTAATTTATTGTAATGAATAGAGGAGAATGATAAGGTTCTTCTTTGTTCATTAAGGGAGTTTGATGGAAATGATATGGACAAAAGAACAACGTTATCGTCGGATTGAAGAAGTAAGCGACGAAGAAATGCAAAGTTTAAAAGAAAGAGTAAACGATTGTTTGTGGAGACAAACATTTCATATACAGCCTGAAACAGGTCTACTGAATGATCCAAATGGGTTTTCTTATTATAATGGTGAATATCATTTATTTTATCAGTGGTTTCCGCTTGGACCTGTGCACGGTTTAAAGTATTGGTATCATACGAAATCAACAGATCTTGTTCATTGGAAAAATGTTGGTATAGGGATTAAACCGACAAATGATTACGATAGTCATGGCGCTTATTCGGGAAGTGCAATTGAGCATGAAGGGAAGTTGTATTTACTTTATACGGGTAATACTCGTGATGAAAATTGGATAAGAAAGCCATATCAATGTATTGCTGTTATGGATGAAGCAGGGGAAATTACAAAGTTAGAACAGCCTGTTATTGATAAGGTACCAGATGAATATACAGATCATTTTCGGGATCCGAAGGTCTTTAAAAAAGATGAGATATTTTATACAGTTATTGGGGCACAGCGGAAAAATGGGACAGGGTGTGTTGTAGTGTATTCTTCTCCTGACTTGTTACATTGGCAGTGCGAAGGGGAAATACAAACGGATTTAAATCACTTCGGTTATATGTGGGAATGCCCAGATTATTTTGAAGTAGAGGATAGAGGCATCCTATTATTTTCTCCACAAGGTTTAAACGCTAAAGGAGATCATTATGAAAATATTTTTCAATCTGGTTATATTCTTGGAGACAAGTTAGATATAAAACAAATGTTTATGTCACACGGCTCCTTTCATGAATTAGACAGAGGGTTTGATTTTTATGCCCCGCAAACAACAGTTGATCCAGAGGGCAGACGTATTGTAGTTGGATGGATGGGGTTACCAGAAATAAATTATCCAACTGATAAAAATGGTTGGGCGCATTGTTTGACATTACCAAGGGAATTACTTGTTCGTGGAGATAAACTTATTCAGCGTCCAATCAAAGAATTGCAAGTACTTCGTAAAAGGGAGTATAAAATAAAGGATAGAATATGTAGCGAACAGAAAATGTACAAAGGATTTACAGGGAAATCATATGAAATGATTTGTGAATTTGAAAATAACAATGCAGATGAATATGGAATTATAGTGAGAGCAAGTGAAAATGAGGGAACAATCGTTAAGTATGATGCTGTTCAGAAAAAAGTTATATTAGACCGTGCACATTCAGGCGAAGCAGTAGGAGAGGCTTATGGGACACAGAGGAAGTGTTCAATAGAATCACAAACAATTAAATTTCATGTATTTGTAGATGTATCTTCTGTTGAAATCTTTATAAATGATGGGGAAGAAGTATTTACTAGCCGGATTTTCCCGAGAGCTGATAGTACTGCAATTCGTTTCTTTGCTAATAAAGGAAGTGTAATGCTCCAAGCAACAAGATGGGATTATGAATAAAAGAAGAGGTGAAGTGTATGAAGCGATTATATGCGATTGGGGAAGTTTTAATTGATTTCATTCCTGTTCAAAAGGGAATGTTTTTAAAAGATGTGGGAGAGTTTCAAAGAGTTCCAGGGGGAGCGCCTGCAAATGTAGCAGCTGCTGTCGCAAAATACGGAGGAAATGCATCTATAATTACCCAATTGGGTTTTGATGCATTCGGCGACTTCCTTTTAGAACAATTGCAGCAAGTAGGTGTAAATACAGAAAAGGTTACGAGAACGAGCGAAGCGAATACAGGTCTTGCTTTCGTCTCATTACGTGAAGATGGTGAACGTGATTTTTCATTTTATCGTAATCCTTCTGCAGACCTATTGTTTAGTGAAAATGAAATAGATGAAGAATGGTTTGAAGAAGGGGATATTCTTCATTTTTGCTCTGTTGATTTAGTAGAAAGTCCGATGAAATATGCACATGTGAAAGCAATCCGTTCTGCTAAAACAAAAGGAGCGATTATTAGTTTTGATCCCAATGTGCGGCTACCGCTTTGGAAACATGCAGAAGATTGTAGAAAGACGATTATAGAATTTATACCAAGTGCACATATCATAAAAATTTCAGATGAAGAATTAACATTTATTACAGGGATTTGTAATACGAAAGAAGCGATTGCATCTTTATTTATAGGGGATGTAAAAGCTGTAATTTATACAAAAGGATCCCACGGTGCGGAATTATATATGAAGAATAAACAGTATGAGTTAGCTGGATATCATGTAGTAGTACAGGATACAACAGGTGCAGGGGATGCATTCATTGGTGGGTGTTTGTATAAATTATTAGAGAAAGAAGTAAAACAACACAATGTAGAAGAGATACTTCATATGCATTGGCAGGAGATACTAGCATTCGCCAATGCTAGTGGGGCCCTTACTACGACAGGAAAAGGAGCGATGTCTTCTATTCCAACGAAAGAAGGGATTAATGAGTTGATTCAAACTTCACTTTATAAAGTATAAAAAAGAGTCGTATGTATCATTACGGCTCTTTTTTGCATGAAAGATAAAGAAAGAGAAAGTGACTTAATTGTATTCTGTAGTATTACAGTTTCTAATCATATACTATATAATTTACTCATTGAACTACCCCCACCTTCACTTCAGCAATGAGCGACAGTCAAGTGAAATTCAGAGATACGATCATTAGAAATTTTTTTGATGCAAATGGTAAGTTAAAAGCAATTCCTGGTCAAAAGAAGAAAAAGTTAGTGATATTCGAGTACCTTATAAGTAAATTAAATCCTGAACAACAATATACAGAAAAAGAAGGAAATGCATTTATAAAACAGCATCATGAAGATTTTTGTACGATTAGAAGAGAATTCATCATTCATGGATTTATGGATCGGAATGAAAGTATGTATAGTATAAATCCAAAGCAAGAATGGAAGAAGTGGGAAGAGTTATAAGGAAAGAACTATTAATAAAAAGAACCGCTGTGAATAATTTCTATTAACAACGGTTCTCTTAGGCATAATAAGTAAAGAAAGGTCATCTTTTATTTTAGAATAATACTCTGTTCCAAGCGTTCTTTCTGATGAAGATGGTGTGAAAAGTGCATAAAAATCAATTGAAACCACTCTCCAGCGTTTAGATATCCAAGTCCTGGATGTTCCACTTTATAATTGTTTGAAATCGAAGGGAGTTTTGACTCGATTTCTTTCATTTTCTCAATGAGTTGTAACAACTCTTGTTTAATAATTTCTTTATCTGTTGGATTTTCAGGTGCGTATCCAGGCCGATTTGGCAATTTGATTTGTATCGGGGGAAAAGCGCCAGCACTATATACTTTTTCACCCATATCTGTTTTTTTACCATCTATAGCTGCAGAATCAGTTGTACACTTTTCAATGGCATCTAATTGCATATTTGAAGCTGCAAGTAAGTGATTATACATTTGTCCAAGAGACCATTCGTCTTCGGCCAGTTTTCTTCTAAACTGTTCAAGGGAGTATTTTTCTAATTCGTTAATATAGTATGTTGCTAAACTTTCAAATTTCTCTAAAATGACATTTGGATTCATAGAATTAGCTCCTTTTCTTTTATAAAATGTAGTTCTTAAAGATCACTATAAACGAGCAATGTTGACACCATTATGTCAGCAGGGAAAGAAAAAATTACATTTGTAGCATTTTCTTTGCTTCTTCTCGAATTTTCTTCGACAGAATAGTCGGTTCTAACACTTTTACTTGGCTTCCCCAGCTCAATATCCAAGAAAATACTTCATCTATATTTCTTGATTTCAAAAATACATGAAAGCCATCATCTTTTTGTTGGTAGGAATCTATATAAAAATAACGGGATTCGATAACTTTGTGAGAGACGGCAGAATGAAATAGTAAATGAATCGTAGTGGTTCGGGTATTCACTGGTTGATAATCTGGTAAGTAGAAATCTTCAGGTTTAGCAAAGAATTTCTGTTCCTTTTGTAAATCGCTCATACGATCTAAACGAAAATGACGTATTTGTTGCCGCAGAAGGCAATGAGAAACAATGTACCAAATTCCTGAAATATTGACTAAGCCATAAGGATTCACGGTACGCTTTGTTTGATCAGCTTGATTCGGTTTACGATAAGAAAAAGAAACGCATTGCTGTTTTTGAATGGCTACTTGCAATAGAAAAAGATGTTTTTCTAACTGTTCTTGTTCTGATTTTTGATGAAAAAAAGCATTAGAGAGGAAGCGAAAAGTTCCTTTTAGCTCTTTGACTTTTTTCTGTTGTTCAGGGGGAAGGATTACTTCTAGTTTCTCTTTAGCAGATTTTGCATGTGTAGCATAGCCCGAATCAAGGTTTTGTTGGACATAATCGCTCCCTAATAGAAGGGTTACCGCTTCTTCAGGATTGAATTGAATAGGCGGTAAAAAATAACCTTCCATTAAAGAATAACCTCGTCCTGGCATCGAAAATATAGGGACACCAGATTCACTCAGTGCTTGCATATCACGGTATATCGTTCTCTTACAGGTTTCAAATTTTTCCGCTAAGCTTTTGGCCGTAACAAGTTGTTTTCTCTGCAATTCTATGAGAATAGCAAGTAAACGATCGGTCCGATTCATTATGTATCACCCTTATTTACGTAATAATAATCTGTACAATGGAGTGTTCGAAAGATACAATTCCTTCTCCTGCATATACAGACTTTTTCCTATGTATAATATTAATATAGTAAAATCATGCGAACCCATATTGCAGTTTCCAATAATATACTATATAATCTACTTAAGAAAACGTTTTCATACAAAGGGGGAGAATTTCGTGTCAACGATCGAGGACGTGGCGAAATTAGCGGGGTTATCAAGAACAACGGTTTCTCGGGTGATTAACAACCATCCGTATGTATCAGACGAGAAGAAAAAGAGGGTCCAATTGGCGATGAAGCATTTAGGCTTCGTTCCTAATTCTGCAGCAAGACGGCTTAGAAAACAAAAAACAGAAACAATTGCGGTGCTTGTTCCAAGGATTACAAATCCTTTTTTCAGTAGATTTATTGAAGCAATTGAGATTGCTGCTTCTGAACATAAATATAAACTGATTATTTGTCAAACAAGATACTTACCGGAAAAAGAGATGGAATACTTACAACTGTTATCAACAAAACAAGTTGATGGTATTATTTTATGTTCACTTGAGAATCCATGGGAGAATGTAGAGCCATATTTACAGCACGGTCCAATCGTGTTATGTAATGAATATATTGAAGAAGCCAATATTCCAACGGTTAAATTTGATCATGCACAAGGAGCTTATATCGCTGCGAAGCATGTGTTAGAACAAGGGTATCGCAATCTTATTTTTTGCCGCGGGAATGAAACGAAAATAGTGAGTCAACAAAGAAAAATGGGCTTTTTACGTGCAATCACTGAGAAGAGCAAAGAAGTAGAAGCAATTGACTTTCTTGAAAACGCTTTCTCTTGGGAAGATGGCAAAAGAATGTTCCATGAAGTATTAAAGGACAAAAAAAATCCTACCGCTATTTTGGCAGGAGGCGATGAAGTCGCAGCTGGAATTATCGCAGAAGCGAAACGCCATGGCTGGAGCATTCCTGATGATTTAGCTGTAGTTGGCTTCGATAATCAAATTTTATCACAGATTACAGAGCCTGGTATTACAACAATTGAACAGCCAATTGATGAAATGGCTCGAAAAGTTGTTGATTTAATGATGGATAAAATCCATACGAAAAATTATAGAAAAAAAGAATTGTATGAGTTTGAACTAGAGCTTTTAGTCAAAGGTTCAACGATGAAGAATACGATGTTACTAGCCTAGTAGACGATGTCTGCTAGGTTTTTCTTATGTTTAAAAACTACTATTCTTCGTGAACGCAATCGTCACATTTATTATGATATGCTTCGTGTTGCTCATCAATTTCCTTCCCGCAGTGCGCACAAGTTTTTGTTGGCAAATTTCTGAAAAATTCCATTGGTTGATCGATCATGTAAATCCCTCCATTTCCATTTCTTAGTATCATTGTATTAGTACAAATAACGAATGTCAACAACTGTTTTATAACAAAAGTGAAAAATAATGAAAAAGTTTAGGAAATGGATTATAGTTAACAATGTAGAGTGTAAGTAAAAATCTTTCTCATTAGAGGAGGAATACTACATTTCTATTGGTTGTTAGAAAGGATGGATACATATGAAAATGACTGTTGTTGGCTTTTGGGGTGGCTTTCCAGAAGCGGGAGAAGCAACGTCGGGGTATTTATTTGAACACGATGGTTTTCGTTTACTTGTTGACTGTGGTAGTGGTGTACTAGCACAGCTTCAAAAATATATAACACCGTCTGATATAGATGCAGTTCTGTTGTCACATTATCATCACGATCATGTTGCAGATATTGGGGTATTGCAATATGCAAGGTTAATTACAAGTGCGACAAAAGGACAATTACCACCATTGCCAATCTATGGGCATGGCTTTGATGTGCAAGGATTCGCTGCTTTAACACATGAACCGCATACGAAAGGGGTTGTGTACAATCCGGAAGACACACTTCAAATTGGACCATTCTCGATTTCATTTTTAAAGACAGTTCATCCGGTTATATGCTATGCGATGCGTATTACGGCGGGAGATCAGATGATCGTATATAGCGCTGATTCCAGCTACATTCCTGAATTCATTCCATTTACAAAAGACGCGGATTTATTTATTTGTGAGTGCAATATGTATGCACATCAGGAAGCTGCAAAAGCAGGGCATATGAATAGTACAGAAGTGGCGAATATTGCAAAGGAAGCAAATGTAAAGGAACTTCTTTTAACGCATTTGCCGCATGCAGGAAACACATCTGATTTAGTAGAAGAAGCAAAACAAATTTTTAGTGGCCCTATTGTGCTTGCGCATAGCGGTTACGTTTGGAATTCATGAGGTGATTACATGTTATTTATTGATAATAAAGGGATTACAGATCCTACAATTAATTTAGCAATTGAAGAATACTGTGTGAAAAATTTAGATATTAATGAAACGTACCTACTGTTCTACATTAATGAGCCTTCCATTATCATTGGAAAAAACCAAAATACAGCCGAAGAAATCAATGCTGATTATGTAAAGGAAAAAGGGATTCATGTTGTACGTCGCTTATCAGGTGGCGGCGCTGTATATCACGATTTAGGAAACTTAAACTTCAGCTTTATTACGAAAGATGATGGCGATAGTTTTCATAACTTCAAAAAATTCACAGAGCCTGTTACAAAAGCGCTGGGGAAATTAGGTGTAAATGCAGAATTAAGCGGTCGTAATGACATTTTAGCTGAAGGACGAAAAATTTCAGGTAACGCACAGTTCTCAACGAAAGGTCGTATGTTTAGTCACGGTACATTACTATTTGATTCTGAAATTGATCATGTTGTATCTGCACTGAAAGTAAAAATGAACAAGATTCAATCAAAAGGAATTAAGTCAATCCGTAGCCGCGTAGCGAATATTACGGAATTTTTAAATGAAAAAATGACGACAGAGGAGTTTAGACAACTGCTTCTTGAGACAATTTTCGAAGGAGAAACAGAAATTCCAACATACGAGCTAACAGAAGAGGATTGGAAAGAAATCTACAAAATTTCGGAAGAGCGCTACCGTAATTGGGATTGGAACTACGGTAAATCTCCTAAATTCAACTTACAACATTCACACCGTTTCCCAGTTGGACAAGTTGATGTTCGCCTAGAGGTAACAAAGGGAACAGTAACTGAATGTAAAGTATACGGTGATTTCTTCGGCGTTCTAGATGTTCATGATATTGAAGAGCGTTTAACAGGTGTTCAGTTTGATAAGGACGCTTTTGCCGCGGCTTTAGAAGATGTGGATGTAAAACGCTATTTTGGTAATATAACAAAAGAAGATTTCTTAGCGCTATTCTTTTAATTGGTAAAAACAGTCATATTTTTCGTATGACTGTTTTTTATTTTGTTGCAAAAAAGCGCATAAAAACAATGAATAGAGTCTCTCATTGAAAAATGAATGAATGCTCATTTATATGCAAGTATTTGAATGTTACTTGCTACTTGAATTTTCTTTTAATATAATGTATTTAGAATTTTTAAATTTTCTAAATTTTATAAAGGTGGGGTTTGTGTGAATCTCGTTCAATCTTTGGCTGAAACAGCAAAACAGAAAGGAGAGAAACCAGCGTATATATTTATGGACCAGTCGGTCTCGTATGACCAATTAAACGAAATGGTCACGAGGTTTTCTAGTAATTTAGCAAAAATGGGCATTGGAAAAGGGGACAATGTTGCATTAGTTGTTGGTAATTCACCGCATTTCTTAGTTGGTTTATATGGAACGATGAAAGCTGGAGCAACTGTCATTCCAATTAATCCAATTTATACAGCAGATGAAATGCATTATATTTTGCAAAATGGAGATGTAAAAACAATCATCACACTCGACGTCCTTCTACCTGTTATACAATCTCTTACAACAAGACTTCCTTCTCTCGAATATATCATCATATGCGAAACCTCATCAGATTTCAATCATACAGAAACCGAAAAAATGAAAACGTTTACTAGTCTTATAGGAAGTGGCGACCTATCATATGAAGGGCCTGCGTTAGATGAAGAAGATGTAGCTGTTATTTTGTACACTTCTGGAACAACAGGAAAGCCAAAAGGGGCTATGTTAACACATAAAAACTTATATAGTAATGCCAGTGATGTAGCGGCGTATTTACAATATACTGCGGACGACCGTATTATTGCGGCACTTCCTATGTTCCATGTATTTTGTTTAACAGTTGCAGTGAATGCACCAATTGTGAACGGGGCGACGATTTTAATGTTACCAAAGTTTAGTCCGAAAGAAGTATTTCGAATTTCTCGTACATATAAGCCAACTATATTTGCGGGCGTACCAACGATGTATAATTATCTATATTTATATGAAGAAGCAAGCGCAGACGATGTTCAGACGCTGCGTCTCTGTATTTCAGGCGGAGCTTCGATGCCGGTTGCGCTTCTGAAAAACTTTGAAAATCGCTTTAATGTTATTGTTTCAGAAGGATATGGGCTATCAGAGGCTTCGCCAGTAACTTGTTTTAACCCGCTAGATCGCCCACGTAAACCAGGATCAATTGGAACGAATATTTGGCATGTAGAAAATAAAATTGTGAATGAGCTTGGGGAAGAAGTACCTGTAGGCGAAGTTGGTGAATTAATTGTTCGCGGTCCGAATGTAATGAAAGGTTACTATAATGCACCTGAAGACACAGCGGCAGTGCTTCGCGATGGCTGGCTGTATACAGGAGACTTAGCGAGAATGGATGAGGAAGGTTATTTCTATATTGTTGATCGTAAAAAAGATATTGTACTTGTCGGCGGTTATAACGTATATCCTCGTGAAGTAGAAGAAGTACTATATCAACATGAAGCGGTTGCGGAAGTTGTTGCGATTGGTGTTCCAGATGAAAACTTAGGAGAAGCTGTACGCGCCTATGTTGTTCTGAAGAATGAGGCGGTAACAGAAGAAGAGTTAATGCATTACTGCTCTTTACACCTTGCAAAATATAAGGTGCCAAAGAGCATCGAGTTTTTGGAGGAACTGCCGAAAAATACGACAGGTAAATTACTGAGAAGAGCGCTTCGGGAAAAGGCGTTAAAGGTGTAATTGTAGGTTTGGAATGAAGTTTGATCAAAAATAAAATAGAAACCTGTATTTTACGGAAAACTCAAAGAATCCATTTTGAAAAAAATCAATCAAAATGGATTCTATCGTTTTGAATATAGATGGAATTTTTTGCTACGTAATAGTCTCTTATAGCTTAAGTGAATATCATGCATTCTTAAAAAATGGTCAAAAGCTATTTATCCCGCTTTAACGGGCTGTAATACTCCCACCTCAAAACGTAAGAGAATGCGAAGAAGTTTAGGTGGGAGATAAACAGCCCATAAAAGCCCGATTGGTTAGGGCTAACAATCAGTGGGGGATGGAGAAAACCCCCACTGATTGAAGTTTCACTTTATAAAAATTGACTAGTATCTACCTGTGTGGAATTTTTTCCCTTAACCTGTTTTAACGTCGCTACTATAAGAAAGCTAACAATCACTAATAAAAGCCACGAACTCACCTTTCCTAGATGAACGAGATTCCATGTATCGGTTTGGTTTGGATACTTCCAAGCTCCAAAGAACGTTGCAATATTTTCAGCTACCCATATAAAAAATCCGATGAGTACAAAAGAAAGTGCGAGTGGCATACGGTAACGCGTTCCGCCAACCTCGTATGTGACCCATGATTGCCAAAAGACGATAATAACAAGTGCGGATAACCACCAACGAATGTCGATCCAAAAATGGTGGGTGAAAAAATTCAAATAAATTGCAGCTGCAAGAGGAACAACTACGAAAAACGGTGGCCACTTAACGAGTTCAACTTTCAACCTCCTCCACGCCTGGCAAAGGTAACTCGCTACACTTGCATACATGAATCCGCTATATAAAGGCACTCCGAAAATTTTGAAATATCCTTCCTCCGGATAAGACCAGGAGCCCATATGTACCTTGAAAAGTTCAAGAGCAAGTCCAATCAGATGGAACAATGTGATAACCTTTAGTTCATCACGTGTTTCAAGTCCAGAACGCACCATCCACCACTGCATCAGAAGACAGATGATGAGTAGCCAGTCATATCGCGTGAGGAAGGGAAGAGGCACGATTTGTGTAAACGCTAAAGATACGAAAATAACGACTGGAAACAAACACGATAGAGCCTGCTCAAAGCCGAAACGAACGAGTTGTTTTAGTGCTCCCATGATTTGCGCCTCACTTTATGAATCTTGATTGTCTTCGTCATTTCTGTATTCTAAAATGTCTCCAGGTTGGCATTCCAATGCTTTGCAAATTGCCTCTAAAGTGGAAAAACGAATTGCTTTTGCCTTTCCATTTTTCAATATAGAAAGGTTAGCCATTGTTATTCCAACCCTCTCTGAAAGTTCTGTTACACTCATTTTCCTTTTAGCCAACATCACATCAATATTGATTATTATTGCCATGTTCATCACCTCAGACCGTTAAGTCATTTTCTGATTTTATATCAATCGCTTCTTTTAAAAGCTTTTGAAGAACAGCAGCAAACACTGCAATTACCATTGAAGCAAAAATAATGACTAAGCCAATTAGTATGATACCTGGTGCGTCGTCTATCTCCGCCATGAAATAAAAGAATGGCATGCCTACCGCATATAAGAGACTGATTGTGATTGCACAGTATTTTATATTTTTTAAAGCTTTTACAGATAATTTCGAGAAAGCTTTGTTCTTGTCAATATAGCTTAGAAGTCGGAACGCCTGATACAACGCAACGAAAAATGGTATCACTGATACATACATAATGATTAAAATGGGATATAGTATATAGGCATAATCTGGATTTACTGGATTATTAGCTAACCAAGGTAAGCCAAATATACATAAAGCAAGAATCGGAATTCCAATAAGCATAACAGCGATCTTTAAAAAGAGCGTTGAAACTTGTTTCATAAAAAGCACCTCACTTATTTATTATAAATTTGAATTTAACATATTATTTATCGTTTTACAATAAACTTTTATTTATTATAATGATGTTTTTGTTGTTAAGTAAATGTTAGTTGTATACGGAAATAAAAAGTATTTCTGATTACATGAATGGATTAAGCTGTGACGTTATATATTTAAATCAGTATGAATTGCATGGATGAGGAGGAGGCTTTTGTGAAGAGAAAAGAAATGCGGTTACGTAAAGTACAACACCTTGTTTATGATATTATGGATGAAATGCATAGGAAAAAGAAAGAAAGAGATATAGAAACTTTACACAAGATAATTGATCATCTTTCAGGAGCAATTGGTGATTTAGCAGACCCTTCTGGGACTTATTCATTAGATTATTTGGAGAAAAAAGTAAATAGTGCGCATTCCTTACTGTTTCAAAATAAGAAAAAAGTACACTTACATTCTTAAATATAGGAAAATAAGAAACACTAGACAAATCGTTTAGTGTTTTTATTTGTGAAATCTTGGGTAGTACATATGATTCGCAGTATAAAAAGGTTACAGGTTATAATAAAAGAAATAGAAAAGGAGGCACATTGTGAAGATTAGTCGATATTTTAATATAGTTACTATTTTCATTCTATATACATTACTGATGTTTTACATTGGATGGAACGGATGGGTTTGGCTTCAAGCGACTTTCGGCTGGGAATCGTGGGGGTATTACGCCGCGATAGTTGGATTATTTTCATATGCGTATTTAATTGTTCAGGTATTCAAATTTCTACCTTTTTTAAGGACAATTGGTTCCTATTGGTTTGCGGTCATACAATATGCAATTATCTTGTTGCCACTCGCTGATATAGCAGTATTCATTTTGCAACCATTCGCAGTACCGATAGATACAGTTATTATGTGGACAGGGATTGTGACTCTTAGTATGTTCATTTTCATATTCGGTTATGGAACATTTAACGCATATAATCCGGTTGTTCGAAAATATGAAATTCACATACCAAAAGAAGCAAAAGGTCGTAAAACACTTCGCATTGCAATGGCTTCCGATATGCATTTTGGCAAATTGTCAGGTCTTTCGCATTTAAAAAGATTAGTGCATCATGTAAATGAAATGAAGCCAGATATCATCTTGTTACCAGGAGATATTATTGATGATCATCCAGGAGAATTCATTAAGAAAAACATGGGGCAAGTAATGAAAGAGATGAAAGCGCCTCTTGGTACATACGGTGTGCTGGGAAACCATGAATATTACGGAAGAGCCATTCCGGAATTTCTACAGGAGATGGATAAGATAGATGTCCATATCATGTTAGATGAAGTAATCAAAGTGGAAGACAGTTTTTATCTCGTTGGAAGAAGAGATAAAACAGAGCGAGATCGAAAGAGTTTTGAAGAACTTATGATTACAGTAGATCCATCACTACCTGTTATCGCGATGGATCACCAGCCGTTTGAATTAAAACAAGCGAAGGAAGCAGGCGTTGATTTACTATTATCAGGTCATACACATAGAGGACAAATGGCGCCAAACCACCTTATTACGAGAAGAATGTATGAACTAGACTGGGGATACTTACAAAAGGAAACATTTCATGCGATTGTTTCTTCCGGATTTGGTTTTTGGGGACCACCGCTACGGCTTGGTAGTCGGTCGGAGGTTATTCAGATTGAGGTTATGTTTAAGTAATGTAATAAAAACAACCATTCCATTTCGAATGGTTGTTTTTATTTTTAGTGACGAAAACCACTGATAGGACGATCAAACCAATTCCAAGGTTCAATATCTCCAAGAGTAGCATAGCGTACATGAGGTGAATTTTGTAATTTTAATAATTCTTTTGATGGGCCAGTAATGACAATGCCATATACTTTCACACCATTTTTTTTCACGTGTTGAAAGCGCTTTTTCATATTTAATTCTTGTTTACTGAGCCAAGTAACTTTCTCAACAGTTTCTTCATGATTGGATAGAATGCGCATCATTTCTAACACTTCATCTTCTTTTTTGTTAAGTTTTTTTTCTTCAACATCGAGTCGGCCAATAAAATCAGGGAATCCGAAATTTGATAAAGGAAAATCATCTTCATTTACTCTTTCTATCCCTGTATCTAAAGCATACCATACAGGGGTTGGTGGCATTTCTTGCGCTTCAAATACACTATAAAGAATTGCTTCTAATTCTTGTAACGTGTAAGCTTTATCAAAAGAAATCGCTAGTTCGGCTACGGTTCCCTCGTGTACTTTTTTCAATGCTTCCCATACTTTTGGGGAAGTCTCCTTGAAATGGTCGATTTGTTTTAGTTTCGGATGAGCAAAGAAAAGGTTTTGTTCATATGCTGCTTCAGCCCATTGTTTTTCTACACGTACAGATGAGAAAAAACTATCAACTTGTAGAGTACCTAATTTGAATTCCTTCTTCCCTACTGTTTTTGCTAATTGAATATCACTATGTGTACGAAAGAAAGCCTCTACATTTGTCCCGCTACCAGCAATATGGCTATTTGGAATAGTTGCCTGTAATGCCAGTGCTGGTACATCCGTAACTTCTTTTAGTTTTTGCTCATCGTTCACTTGAAAATAAATAGAGGATAGGATACCACCAACCATGTATATAGCTATACAAACTGCAAGTAGAAAAGATACAGTTTGCAAACGATGCTTCCACTTAATCTTCCAAAAAGGAACTTGAACATTCGAGACCGGTGGGAGTTTTTTCTTTCTTTTTTCTGTTTCTGCAAGTAATTTGTCTAAATGTGCTTCGCATATTGTACAAGTTTCAATATGGTTTTCTAATTCTTCTTGTTCTTCAGGTGTAATGGTACTTTGTTCATATTTCTTCCAAAGCTCTTTGCACTTCATACAAGTCATGTGTATCACTCCTTTGTTGGTCGTATTTCTTTTCGGCCTCGATGCAGTTCGATTTTCACTTTTGCTAATGTAAGCCCGGTCATCTCTGTGATTTCTTTATAGGAGAATCCATAGTAATCTCGTAATAAGAGAACGTTTCGCCTGGCGATAGGAAGAGAGGAGAGGCTCTTTAACCACTCTGTAATTTCATATTTTGTAAGATAGGCGTGTTCTGTACTTGGAACATCAGGTAAGTGAAAACCTTCTAGCATCGTTGTTTTTTGTTTTGTTTCTTTCCGCTTCCAATCAATAAAAGCATGGTAGGCGATTGTAAATAACCAAGGCCTAATTTCTTCACCTTTATAATAATCAATGTGGATAAGCATCCGATAAAAGGTTTCTTGCATCAAATCCTCTGCCGAGTGGAAGTGTCCTGTTAGGGAGAGAAGATAGCGAAAAAGGTCATGCATATGTTGTTTGTAAATTTGTTCAAGTGTTTGCTTGTTTTTCACTAATTTCCCTCCCTTCACTTATAACAACGAATTTCATTTATAAAAGTTACAAATTTCTGTAAAATAAAGTGAAACTTTAATCAGTGGGGAGCTTCATCCTCCACTGATTATTAGCCCTCACCAATCGGACTTTTATGGGCAGTTGATTCCCTCTAGCTTCTTTGCTTTTGCTGAATAGGGGTCTTACTGCCTGTTAATGGGGGGATAAAAGCAAAAAACGTCAAGAAAACAATTGTCTTTTCTTCTATCATAATACATATAAGGCGGGTGAACAGAGATGGAAAGCTATGAAACGCAAATTCAAAAAGCAATTAATTATATTGAGGAAGATGTAATGGAGAAACAAACATTAAGTGATTTGGCTCGTATTGCAGGATTCTCGGAGTATCATTTTCATCGCGTATTCCAAGCGTTAGTAGGCGACACTGTGATGGAGTATGTTCGGAAGAGGAGGCTAGCCCGGGCAGCTTATCAGCTTTCTCATACGGACGAAAAAATTCTTGATATCGCATTAGAACACGGCTTTCAATCTCATGAAACGTTCATTCGTGCCTTTAAAAAGTTGTTTCAGATGACACCGAGTAGCTACCGAAAGCAAGGGATTCAGACACCGATGTATTATAAAGCAAATGTGAAGCAGCGGAAGTTCAATCCATATTTAGGGGGAATACAAATGGAATTTCGTATTGAAAAAAAACCGGTGTTTTATGTAGCTGGATATGAGATGAAGACGTCTAATAAAGAAGGGAAAAACATGAAAGATATTCCAGTGTTCTGGGATCATTATTTAAAAAATAATCTTGCGAGTAACATTACAAATCGTAAACATACCGACCAATATGTAGAGCTTGGAATGTGCACGGATTTCAATTTAGAAACAGGAGATTTCACTTATATTATTGGAATGGAAGTAACAAGTTTTGATGGGTTACCAAATGAATTAGCGCAGCGCACGTTCCCGGAAGCGACGTATGCGGTATTTACAACGCCAAAAGTGCCACATAAAGAAATGGTATCCTCCATTCAACAAACGTGGAATGCGATTTTCTCAGAGTGGTTCCCGCACTCAGGATATGAGCATGCTGGGGTTACAGAGTTCGAGTTATATGATGAGCGTTGTCATGAGGATAAGAGTGAGTTTGCACAAGTTGAAATTTGGTTGCCAGTGCAGAAGAAACAGTAATAAGAAGAAAAAAGTTCCCTAGATTTCTAGGGAACTTTTTTGTGTATAGAGTCTGTTTATTTTTGTAATATTGACAATATTTAATTTTCATTGTTACGATGACGATACTGTTGTAGAAAAAAGGGGTATATAACGAATCATATGGGAGGGGAATAGGAGAAATGAATTACGAATTTTTAGTAGAAGAAACAAGGGCTAATTTGCTAGAAAATATTCATGTAGGTGTAATATGTGGTGTGGATGAGAAAAAAGAAGTGAAATATCAGGTAGGTAATGCAGAACATAAAGCATATTTTCGTTCCGCAGCGAAACCGATTCAAGCGCTGCCTGCTATTCTTGCAGAAATTGATCGTAAGTACGGTCTTACGAAGAGGGAAGCAGCTTTACTTACAGCTTCTCATCGCGGGGAAAGCTACCATATTGAAGCACTGGAGACAATGAAAACAAAGCTGTTAATCAATGAAAATGAATTGTTTTGTCCAGCTTCGTATCCATTGAATGCGAAGTCAAAAGAAGATATGCTATGGCAAAATCTAGAGAAACGAAAGCTATATCATAACTGTTCTGGTAAACATATGGGATTTATCGCTGTATGTCGCGAGTTAGGATATCCGATAGAAGGGTACTGGGAAAGAGAACATCCACTTCAACTTAAAATACTAGATATTCTATCATATTTATCTGAGTGTCCACTTTCTGATATACATATTGGCGTAGATGGGTGTGGTGTTCCTGTGTTTGCTATTCCTTTACGCAATATGGCAATTACGTATTTAAAGTTAGCGTGTCCGCATTTAATTGATGACGTTACTTTGAGAAATGCGGTAGAGAGAATGACAAGTGTTATGAATCAAGAATATAAGATGGTTGCTTCTGAAAATTTTATTTGTTCTACTTTGTTGGAAGATCCAAACATTGTAGCAAAAGGCGGGGCAAAGGGGGTTTACTGTTTTGGCTTGAAAGAAGAGCAGCTCGGTTTTGCATTAAAAGTGCTGGATGGTTCAGAAGATGTATGGCCTAATATTGTTGCCTCTATTTTGGAACAAATTCAGTATACGAATAAAGAAACAATAGCTCGACTTCGTACGCTGCGTCCAACGATTATGAAAAGTGATGGGGACATTGAAGTAGGTGCTGTTCATGAAGTGTTTAGATTAGATAAAGTAAAACTTTAATCAATGGGGATTCTTAATCTCTCGCTGATTATTAGCCCTCACCAATCGGGCTTTTAAGGATAGTTAATCTCCCACCTAACTTCTTTGTTTTTGCTGAACTTTGAGGTGGGAGTCTTACTGCCCTAAAATAGCGGGATAAATAAAGTGTTGTTATTATATGAGTCGAAAATAGAAAAGAGCTTCCTAGATTTACATACTAGGAAGCCTTTTTGTCGTTAGGCGAGAATGGAAACACCATCGTAATAGATGTGCCTTTTCCAATTTCACTTTCAATAGCGATTGTACCTTTATGCGCCAGAACAAGTTGTTTTGTGATCGCTAAGCCGAGACCAGTTCCATCGTTATTTTCTTCTGTATTTGTACCACGATAGTATCGATCGAATAAAAGTTCTTTCGTTTGTTCATCCATTCCTTTCCCGTTATCAGAAATAGAAAGTGTGAAAGAGTGTTTATCCTGTCCAAGTTTTACAATGACATTTGTTGTTTCATTATTATGTTTTACTGCATTTGCTAATAAGTTCTCGATGATGCGCTGGAACCATTTTTCTTCAATAGAATAATGAATGCTACTGGAGCTAGGAACAAATTCTATGTTTTGATTTTGAAGTGTTGGGTTGTTAATAAATTGTAATAAGACTTTTTGAACAAATTGATTAATCTCTACTTCGGCATATTGAGAGGGAATCGCATTGTTTTTCAATTGGTACGTTAAGCTTAAGTCATCAATTAATGTTGTCATATATTGAGATTTGTCTCGTATAATACGACCGAATTCTTGAATATCATGATCATTCCAGCTATATTGTTTCGATTCTAGTAAGAGAGAGTATCCGTAAATAGAACTTAGCGGCGTTTTTAAATCATGAGAGAGCCCGGTAATCCATTCTTCACGTGTTTGTTCAATTACTTTTCGTACTGACTCATTTTTTTTGAGTGTAATCGTGAGGTGTTCTAGCGCGTTTGTTACGTCTTTAAAAAGACGGAATGACCATTTTTCCTTACCAGAGCGCCGGAAGCGAACTAGTTTTCCTTTTTTACTGACAGGTTCTTCGTATGTTCCGCTAGCTATATTTTTGAGCCATCGCATTGCATGCAATAGTGGCTTGCCAAATTTTCTTCCGTACCAAATAGAAAGAATAACTAGGTAGACAAACGCGATTAAAATAATAACGCCAAATCCTATTAATATTTTTTTGATTAATACATCTTCATTTATATCAGATGGATAATAATGGTCATTTTTTACTGTTATAGTAAATAAGGTTTGATCTTCCGGATTATACAAACTCGAGATATTTTCTTTATGATTCCAAGGTTCTTTTTCAGAAAGTACAGCTTGGATGGCTGAAAAGGATTTTCTTTTTGTTTTTGGATAAGCAAAAATCTCTTCTCCTTTTGCGTTAAATATTTGCAGCGTAGCACCTTCTTTAGTAAGTTGTTTCTTTTCTTTTTCTGTTAAAGAAAACGCAGCTGATAACGGTGCACCGTGTTCTTGTTTTAGCTGTTGAAGTAAAGTACTACTTTTTAACTCCCCACCATAAATCACAATTCCTTTTTTCTCCTCTAATTCAATATTCCAATACGTCAATTTATAAGGAGTCTGTATATGGTGCTGTAAATAAGCAACTAATGATGTTTTTGTATAAGAACCAGGAACATCTTCCGGAGTATTAAAGTCATAAAGTACTTTTCCATGTTCATCAACGATTTGAAGCCAATCATTTTTTTCTTCAATCATTTCTTTTATTTCGGGGCTTAATGTAACGCGTCCGTTTTCTGAAGAAACGTATTGAGAAATAGTAAAGTCATCAAACTCCGGAACATTTGGCTCATAAAGAGTCGTACTAAAAAGATGACCGAGGTAGACGAAAGCGACGATTACTACAATGAGTAAAGTAAATAAGACAAAAATATGCTGGATAATAAATTGGATAATCAATCTTCTACTTAAGTTCATAGCCGTCACCTACTTTGCAACAAACTTATAACCAAGTCCACGAACAGTCTTTATATACTTCGGGCTACTTGGATCAAGTTCGATTTTTTCACGTAGTTTTCGAATATGAACCATAACGGTATTGTCATCACCGTTATAAGCAGGGGCTCCCCATACTTTTTCGTATATCTCTTCTTTTGAAAATACGTAATTTGGATGCTCACAGAAAAAGAACAATAGTTGAAAGAGCTGAGCTGAACATTCAACAATTTCTCCATCTACTTTTAATTCAGCAGCATGTTTATCTACTTGGAATCTCCCAAATGAAAGGGTATGTTCTTTTGTTGGTTGCGGCGTTTGTTTCATATGTCTTCGAAGCTGTGCTTTCATACGAGCGAC
Source organism: Bacillus pfraonensis (assembly GCF_050768835.1). NCBI lineage: Bacteria > Bacillati > Bacillota > Bacilli > Caryophanales > Bacillaceae > Bacillus > Bacillus pfraonensis. The sequence goes on from NZ_JAHCDO010000006.1 coordinate 54,569, forward strand.
AACTTCAAGCGGATTGAATGGTTTTGTAATATAGTCGTCTGCCCCATATAAGAAACCAGCTACTTTATCTAAATCAGATGATTTAGCTGTTAGAAAGAAAATTGGACAGTCAGTTTTTTGACGGATCATTGGACAAATATCAAAACCGGATTGTCCTGGAAGCATGACGTCTAAAATCATTAAATCGTAATGATTTTTCTCCACTAAGAGTAAAGCTTCTTCAGCGGAAGTAGCCGTTGTAATATGGGAAAAACCTTCTTTTTGTAGAATCGTAGTTAATAGTTGTAGAATTGCTGTTTCATCATCAACAAGTAAAATATTTGCATGATACAATCTGAATCGCCCCCTATTTTCATCGATTATCATAACATTTTCTTGTAAGTTATGGGATTTTTAAGGAAAATTTAAGGTTTTCTTAGCTTAAAAATAAGATTGGAATGATATGATAAATGTAACATAGGGGAGGAGATGAGGATGAATCCGTTTTATTCAATGCGAGCCAGATATTTTTTAATTGTATTTACACTACTTGTTTTGATTGAACGTATTGGTAAACAAGTACTAGAGAATACATTTCATATATCACTTTCTTCTTTTACAAGCATACTTGTACTATACGTATTTCCATCCGTTTGGTTATTCTATCAATGTAAGCGTCATCGTGTTCCGTTTACTGTATTTATGAATAGAAGAGAATCATTTAATTTTTTACAAGTTTTGATGATTACAGGAATGCTATGCCTTTTTAGTTATGGGTACCTCGTATTATATATGTATAGTTTTACGTGGATTACACCAAATTTTATTATAGATATATTAAATGAACCTATTATAGGCAATACGGGTGGATACATATATCAATATATAATCATCGTTTTGGTAGCTCCCATTATATGTGAATTTGTATTTAGAGGTTTTTTATTCCAACGCCTTGCAGCGAAATGGGGAACAGGAAAAGGGATGATCGTTGCAGCGCTTCTCTTTGGTTGCTTCCATATTGATTTTCTTGGTGCTGTTGTGTTTGGTATTGTTTTAACAATTGTATACATGCGGACGAAAAGTTTACTTATGCCTATCACCATTCATATGTTAAATAACGCTACTGTACTTATTACATCTTTTATGGTCAGTAAAGAAGAAAAGATGAGCCTTGCAGATTTTTCTACTTATACGCCATTTTTAACAGGACTTATTATCTTTATCATTGGATTAAATTTCGTGCTTGTCTTTTTGTTTATGAATCGTCGTTATATGAGTAAAGAGGTGCCGGTAGTATACGCAAATAAAGTGAGAGAATTATAGTTTTGATAACATAGAATTTATTGAATAACGAAAAATAAAAGAGATATAAACCCTTTCTTTTTAGATGGGAGAGAGAATCCGTCTATGGATAGAAGCGGTCAGTGCCTATTTTAGCCCCATGCCGCGTGAAAACAAAGGTAGAAAACGAGTGCAGGTCACCTTTTGTTCTCATAGTAGCGATTTATGTGTTTGAAAATCAAATAATATTTATATAGAAAGGAATGTATCTGATTCTATGAATGAAACGATAGGGTCAAATAAACTGTTTTATTTGATTATGGTGAGTTTAATTGTTATTACGACAGTGAATGTAGGAATTCACTGGAATGAAGCATACTTTTTTGTTTATTTAGCAATTCATCTTCTAGGACTGCTATGTATTGCGGGTGGAATTGTAGTTGAGAAAAGAAGTGAAGATGGAATTAATTATATATGTGTACTTGGTCTTATACTACTTCTAGCTGTACAAGGAATTATGAAATATAGCTCCATTTCTTTTCAAGATCTTAATTTTTTCGTTAACATTTTTCAATAGAGGATGCTGATTGATATTGTCGAAAAAACAAATTGGATATGTTGTTGTTTTACTTGGACTTATCCTAATTATTGTAGGAAAAGTGTATGTAAACCATTATGAATACGGGAAATATATAAGTGGTTTCGGCCTTGTTTGTTGGATCATGAGCGAGTTTCTGATTCCAACATATGAGCTGAAGAAAATGTAGAGAAATAATAGAATGGATAGGCTGTTAAATTCGTAGCATAATAAATAGAAAAAACCTCTTCTCATCACAGAAGAGGTTTTGCAGCGTATTGGGAAACAAGATCTAGTAGACACTTGCTTTTGTCGTTATTTGCCGAATGGTCGATATCCTTTGTCGAATCGCCGATATATGTTGAGAAATGATCGATATATTGAAAAAATCGCCAATAAAATTTCATTTATCATTTCACACCAACTAACCCTGTGGATTTCATCATGTTTCTTCTTGTAGTTTTGTAACATTTACCTTTTTCATAATGCATCTTTAATTTTCTCAAGCACTTTTTTGCTGTTAAATCCACGTTCCCCCATACCAAAAACTTCAATTAAACGGTCATTTTCATCGAGTAAATAGGAGTTCGAAGTATGAATATAGAGCCCGCTTCCAGGGTCGCGGTACTGAAAGTTAAATGTATCTGCTAGTTGTTTTGTTTCATCTACATCACCGCGAAGTAAGTGCCAGCCTTTTGTTTTTTGCATTTCAAATGTATTGGAATATGTAGTTAAAATTTCTTTTGTATCGAACTTAGGATCAATGGTAATTGTGATAAATTCGATTTTTTTACCAAATAGTTTCTCCTTTTCTAATTCGTCTCGTAAATGTTTCATTTTGTATGTCGTAACAGGGCAAATATCGGGGCATTTTGTGTATATAAATTCTACGAGTTTAAGTTTCTTCGGTAGTTGATCAAAAGATAGCGTCGTACCATTCACATCTTCCATAACAATCCCGCTTGGTATTTCAGCAGAAGCTTTACGATAATCTGTAAAATAGTAAATTCCAATTCCAATTACGATGACTAAACCTAATGTAAAAGTAATATAAATTCTTTTCATTTTTCCATCCCCTCCCAGTTTCATTTTATAAGAAAAATCCGATAATTTTTTTGAAGGGAATGAAAATTGCATGACAATTCGGTTATCCCGCTATTTGTGGGTAGTAACATCCCGCACCTCAGTATTCAGGGTGTGGGGTATCAACTGCCCGTAAAAGCCCGATTGGTGAGGGCTAACCATCAGTGGGAATAGAAAAAAATCCCCACTGATGGAAGTTTCACTTTATTAGCTTGTTCTATTTTGGGAAGAACGAACTTACAATAATAAGAGACAGGCAGCATAGAGGAGGTAGTAATGTGAAAAAGGTTGTGAAATGGTCACTTTTTTTGTACGTTGGTTTTGCACTATTTATATATTGGTATTTATTTGGATGGAATCATGAGATTATTCCAGATGCGTATAAAGGAACAAGTGCTGATCCACAAACGTTTATGAACGCGAAGGAACTTACATTAAGTCAGGATTACTCACGTGTGAAAAATTTACTCTTTTTTTTAGCGACGCCTCTTGAATGGATTATTTTATTGTTTGTTCTTGTTTTAGGGGTGTCAAATCGTTTTGAAAAATGGTCAAAGGAAACAGCAAAAGTACGGGTACTTCAAGTCGCTATCTATCTTTTCTATCTATCATTGCTTACAACTGTTCTTGCATTACCGCTGCAATGGCTGGGGCATCAAATCTCAATTGATTACGGCATTTCAACACAATCAACAGCGAGCTGGATCAAAGATCATGTGATCAGTTTTTGGGTTAATTATATTACAATGTTACTCATCGTCTCTGTCCTTTTATGGCTGATTCATAAATTTCCAAAGCGATGGTGGTTAGCGGGCTGGGCTTTATCTGTGCCATTTACAATCTTTTTAACGTTTGTACAGCCGGTTTTAATTGATCCGTTATACAATGACTTTTCTACATTACAAAATAAAGAACTAGAGGAGAAGATTTTAGCAATTGCTGACAGGGCACATATTCCAGCTGAACATGTATATGAAGTGAATATGTCGGAGAAAACGAACGCGCTAAATGCGTATGTAACAGGAATTGGATCGAATTCCCGAATTGTATTATGGAATACAACGCTCCAGCAACTGAAAGATAAAGAGATTTTATTTATTATGGCTCATGAAATGGGGCATTACGTAATGAAACATATATATTGGGGCGTGGCGAGTTATATTGTATTAACATTTATAGGGATGTATTTGATTTACCGCATTATAAACATGTGTGTACGAAAATGGGGAGAAACATTACAAATTTCAAAAGTAGCATGTTTCTCCATTCTACCATTGTTTTTCCTGATTTCTTCCGTATTATCTTTTGCGGTGAGTCCGCTATCTAACTATGTATCTCGCATAGAAGAGCGAGCGGCTGATCAATATGCGTTAGATATGACGAAGGATGGAAAATCTGGTGTGAAAACATTTCAATATTTATCAAAAACAGGATTAAGTCAAGTGAATCCGCCGGCGCTAGTGAAGTTTTTCTTATATACACACCCGCCGATATTTGAGAGAATTCATGCGTTTGAGGAGTATGATAAGCAGAAGAAATGAGGAGCAGCGAGTGAGCTGCTTCTTTATTTATGTGAATATAATATCCAAACCTTTCTTTTTGGGTGGGAGGGTCCGCTCATGCGTAGAAGCGGTCAGGTAAGCGGTGTAAGCCCAGAATGAAAACATGAATGGAGAGCAGCTTTTGTTTACATAATCGTAATAGAGATAGGAAAATTACGGTTATGTAAAATATGGTAAAATGGTAAGGGAGATTTGAAAGGGGGAGGATAAAATGAAGGAGTATAGGAAGAAAACAAAATTAGAGAAATGGTTAGATGCTTCTTCGCTTTTCGGTATTGGAGTAATGATTATCTATATCTCTATAATATGGGAAACTTTGCCTCATACAATTCCGACGCATTTTAACGGAATGGGGGAAGTGGACGGTTTCGGCCGGAAGTGGAGTATGTTTATTCACCCAACCCTTGGTCTTGGTTTGTATATTTTCTTCAACATATTTAGTCGTTTTCCTAATCTATTTAATTATCCTGCTAATACAACAAAAGAAAGCAAACCGCTATTATTTGTAAATTCTCGTAAAATGTTAAGCTGGATGAACGTACAAATTATTATGCTTTGTGTCTATAACACATGGGAAAATGTACAAGTAGCTATAACGGAAAAAACGAGTATTTCTATGTTGCCTTTCATCATCTTTATGTTTGTTTTATTTAGCACAATGGCCTTATATATCGTAAAAGGAATGCGAATTGCAAATGCTGCTTCGTAAGAAAAGATATAATGAGATATAGATGAATTCAAATGAATGTTAGTTTTTTACATTTCATTTCACTTCGTGTAGAATCAAAGTTAAGAATATTAAGGAAATTAACGTGTGAATGTTTGTTTCAAACTAATGGGGGTTGTTTATATTGTTTCAAAAGAGCATGACAAATATGTTATTCCAAACAAAATCATTGCCAGCTATAAAAATGATCATATCGATGTCTATTTTTGGCTCCATCGGATTTTTTTCAGTGAAAACAAATTTACCATCATTTGAATTGGTATTTGTTCGCTGTATTTGTGCGACTATATTTTTAGCGTTATGCTGGCTTGCGACAGGGCAATTTAAAGAAGAGAAGTGGAACAGAAAAGAAGTACTACAAATACTAGCTTGCGGCGTTTTTCTTGTTTTTAACTGGGTGTTTTTATTTAAAGCTTTTGAGGTCATGTCAGTGACGATTGCGATCTCTGTGTATCATCTTGCACCAATTATTGTATTAATGATTGGGAGTGTCGTATTTAAAGAAAGATTAACAATGTTATCTATTATTTCGATTCTGATTTGTTTTGGTGGCACTGTGTTAGTCGCAGGTGTGGATGGGAGTGTTTCTATAGAGAAACTGATGTCTTCCGGGATGGTTTGGGCACTTCTTGCAGCGTTGTTTTATGCATTTACCACTTTATTGGGGAAAGGGATTAAACAAACAAGTGCATATGCGATGACATTTTTGCAAACTTTTTTAGGCATATTTCTATTATTACCATTTGTAGACTTTGGAGAATTTCAAGGTTTGACGCAAAGTAATTGGATTGCAATTACAGCGACAGGACTGATTCATACTGGTTTTGTTTATTATTTATTTTTTGATAGTTTACGAGATTTACCAACACGTTTAATTTCTATATTAGTCTTTTTAGATCCTGGAGTGGCTATTTTACTTGATACAGTATTTACAGGTTTTCGTCCGACTACAATGCAGATAGTAGGGATTATCCTTATTTTTGTTGGGATGGCGTTTACTTTTCGAAAATCAGAAGATGAAGTGGTATGCCAGGAAGAGAAAGTTTACTCTAAAGGATGAGGTAGTAAAATTCGAGAAATTCAAAATAATAATAAGGAATAGGTTGTAGTAGGAACTGGTGACGGGAAGTATGAATCGCAAATGCTTGTAACGCGTGAACAATATGCGCAGTTTTTATACAATGCAATTATAAATGATCCTTCTGCAGAATAAGAAACAGTGAATAGATTAGATTTATAAAAGAGGGTAGGTGTTGTATAACACCTGCCTTTTTGATGTTTGAATACGTAGATGAAACCGGTGTTTCACAAAAAATAAGTTAAATTTTCAAAAAACTCCTTCCTTTTCTGAAAATTTGTTATATAATATAAAACATAAAATCAAATCTGTTATAAAACAGTTTGAAAAGGAGATGCTAATATGTCGACACAAACTTCACGGGTTACACTCGTTGGAGAAATATTACCGGCGTATGGAGAAATTTTGACACCGGAAGCGCTCACTTTTTTAAAAGAGCTGCATGAGAATTTTAATACACGCCGCAAAGATTTACTGCAAAAACGAGTGGAAAAGCAAAAAAGAATTGATGCAGGGGAGTTTCCAAGCTTTTTATCAGAAACAGCACATATACGTGCTGGAGATTGGACGATTGCCCAGCTTCCAAAAGATTTAGAAGATCGTCGTGTGGAGATTACAGGTCCAGTAGATCGTAAGATGGTGATTAATGCTTTAAATTCAGGTGCATATCTTTTTATGGCAGACTTTGAAGATTCGAACTCGCCGACGTGGCATAATGCGATAGATGGCCAGATTAACTTAAGAGATGCGGTGAAGAGAACGATTTCATATAAGAATCCGAGCGGCAAAGAATATCGTTTAGGAGATAAAACAGCTGTACTTATCGTTCGTCCACGCGGTTGGCATTTAGAGGAAAAACATATGTTAGTTGATGGGGAAAAGATGTCAGGTAGCCTTGTTGACTTTGGTTTGTACTTTTTCCACAATGCAAAAACATTATTAGAAAAAGAAAGCGGGCCATATTTTTACTTACCGAAAATGGAAAGCTATTTGGAAGCGAGATTATGGAATGATGTTTTTATTTTTGCGCAGAAATATATCGGGATTCCGAATGGAACGATTAAAGCAACTGTATTATTAGAAACGATCCACGCTTCTTTTGAAATGGATGAAATTTTATATGAGCTTCGTGACCACTCAGCAGGACTAAATTGTGGACGCTGGGATTATATTTTTAGCTTCTTAAAGGCTTTTCGTAACCATAATGAATTTTTACTTCCAGATAGGGCGCAAGTTACGATGACAGCGCCGTTTATGCGCAACTATTCTTTAAAAGTAATTCAAACGTGCCATCGCCGGAACGCACCAGCAATTGGCGGAATGGCAGCACAAATTCCGATTAAAAATAACCCGGAAGCAAATGAAGTTGCTTTTGAAAAAGTTCGTATGGATAAAGAACGTGAGGCTTTAGACGGACATGACGGGACTTGGGTTGCCCACCCGGGACTCGTACCGGTTGCGATGGAAGTGTTCGATCACATTATGAAAACACCGAATCAAATTTTCAGAAAACGTGAAGAGATTTATGTAACAGAAAAGGACTTATTAGAAGTACCGATAGGAACGATTACAGAAGAAGGGCTTCGTATGAATATTAGCGTTGGTATTCAATATATTGCATCGTGGTTAAGCGGCCGCGGGGCAGCACCGATTTACAATTTGATGGAAGATGCAGCAACGGCAGAAATTTCAAGGGCGCAAGTGTGGCAATGGATTCGTCATGAAGGCGGGAAGCTGAATGACGGCCGTAACATTACATTTGCTTTAGTAGAAGAGTTTAAGGCAGAAGAGTTAGCGAAAATAGAACGAGAGATTGGCAAGGAGCAATTTGAGAAAGGTAGATTTGTAGAAGCGACAAAATTATTTACTGATTTAGTACGTAATGATGAGTTTGAAACATTTTTAACATTACCGGGTTATGAGATTTTATAAAAAAGAAAAGGGGATGGAAGAGATGACAAACGAAAGAGTACAAAAATTACAAGAAAGCTGGGAGTTAGATGAGCGTTGGAAAGGGGTAACGCGTCCTTATTCTGTTGAGGATGTAATTCGTCTTCGCGGATCAATTGATATTGAACATACATTAGCACGCCGCGGGGCGGAGAAACTTTGGCAATCGCTTCATACAGAAGATTATATTCATGCGCTTGGTGCGTTAACAGGAAACCAAGCGATGCAGCAAGTAAAGGCAGGATTAAAAGCAATTTACTTGAGTGGTTGGCAAGTGGCAGCGGATGCTAATCTGTCCGGGCACATGTATCCAGACCAAAGTTTATATCCAGCGAACAGTGTACCAGCTGTTGTAAAGCGTATTAATCAAACGCTGCAACGTGCGGATCAAATTCAGCACATGGAAGGCAGCGGTGATACAGATTATTTTGTACCGATTGTTGCGGATGCTGAAGCGGGATTTGGCGGACAATTAAACGTGTTTGAATTAATGAAAGGTATGATTGAAGCAGGTGCATCAGGCGTGCACTTTGAAGATCAATTATCCTCAGAGAAAAAATGCGGACATTTAGGCGGAAAAGTGTTGCTACCAACGCAAACGGCGGTACGTAATTTAATTTCTGCGCGCTTAGCAGCGGATGTAATGGGTGTGCCAACAATTATTGTAGCAAGAACAGATGCAGATGCAGCCGATCTAATTACGAGTGATATTGATCCAGTTGATCAAAAATTTATTACAGGAGAGAGAACGCCAGAAGGTTTTTACCGGACGAAAGCAGGGCTTGATCAAGCAATTGCGCGCGGTTTAGCATATGCGCCATATGCAGATCTTGTTTGGTGTGAAACATCTGAACCTAATTTAGAAGATGCGAAGCGTTTTGCGGAAGCAATTCATGAGAAATATCCAGGGAAATTACTAGCATATAACTGTTCACCATCCTTTAACTGGAAACAAAAATTAGATGAAAAAACAATCGCAACCTTCCAAAAAGAAATTGCTTCATACGGATACAAATTCCAGTTCGTAACATTAGCTGGATTCCATTCATTAAACTATGGCATGTTTGAATTAGCGCGTGGTTATAAAGAGCACGGCATGGCAGCGTATTCTGAACTGCAACAAGCTGAGTTTGCAGCAGAAGAGCACGGCTACTCTGCAACGCGCCATCAACGCGAAGTTGGAACGGGTTACTTTGACGAAGTAGCACAAGTGATTACAGGCGGAACATCTTCTACAACGGCCCTGAAAGGTTCTACGGAAGAGGCGCAGTTTACAAAATAAGTGCTGAAGCGGGTGTCCTTTAAGGGCACCTGTTGTTTTTCATATAGGAAATCGATTGATAGTGTTGTAAAAATTTAGAAAGAAATATTTTCGAAAAATATTGTACATTCTATTTTAAGTATGCTATGATTATCTCAGTTGAATAACTAAATCAAGCAATCCATATATTATCAAGTGCTGAAAACGAACGAGAAAAAGTATGTGAGAACTGTTTTATGTTTCGTATTTGATAATGTGTGGATTCTTTTTTTATGTATGAAAACTAAAAAAATATGTATTTTCTTAGGAGGAAATAATTATGGCAGTAACAGGACAAGTAAAATGGTTTAACAACGAAAAAGGCTTCGGTTTCATCGAAGTTCCAGGCGGAAACGATGTATTCGTACACTTCTCTGCAATCGAAACTGAAGGTTTCAAATCTCTAGAAGAAGGCGAAAAAGTTAGCTTCGAAATCGAAGATGGCAACCGCGGACCTCAAGCTAAAAACGTTGTAAAACTATAATTTTATAGTACGTGATAAAAAAGGATGGCTTATGCCATCCTTTTTTTGTGCGCTTAGGGTTATTTTACTATGTTACAAATATTTCAAAAAGAAAAGATTGCATTTTTCTATAGCAATCCATCTTTTTAAGTTAAGAGAATAAGTGGATTTTATACAGATATTTGTATGAATAAATATAATGAAATTTTAAAGTTTTATAAGAAAATGTAAAATATTTGAAAAAATGAACAATTTTGTTTTTGTAGTGATACAATTATCCATGCAGCTGCTGTTATGAATTGTAAGAAAAATAATGAAGGAGCGAGTGTAGGATGGGTGAACAAGCAGAACGCTATGTTGAAAATTATGTTGTAAACAAGAAAACTATGGCCTTACTTCCAGTTATTTTAGGTGAAAAACGTATTGTAACGCGAGTAGTTGAAGTAGAAGACAGTTTTTTCATGTTTCAAAAGCCTCTTGATATTGTGGAACGAAGTTGTCGCAAGCACGGATCTAGCTTCTTAGGTAGAAAAGACGGTACAAAAGAGTTGACACGTATTACACATAAAGCACCCATTGCAATTAGCCCGACAGATCAGCTTTACTTTTTTCCTACGTATTCTTATTCTAGAAAGGAATGTGCATGGTTGTCGCACTTTCATATTGCAAATAATAAAGAACTAGCAGATGGTAATCTAATCATTCGATTCATTAACGGTCTCGCAGTGAAATTAGAAATATCAAAGAACAGTTTTGAGAATCAGCAAAATCGAACCGCAAAACTACGAACAGAGTATGAGGATCGCAAAAATAAACAAGGAACACTTCAGTTTAAGCAGGTCGATAAGGAAGATGAATCAGCGCTAAAGCCTGCCTATGAAAAAGCGTATCTTGTGAAAGAAGAAGACATAAAGGAATAATAACTTATAAGTGGAAAGGGTGGGATAACCATCCTTTTTTTATTTCTCAATATGTAAAACCATGTCAAATATTGATAGATTATCATACAATAATAATAAAGGATTTTTACATAAAAATATGGAACATTAATAAATACATCTCCATATGTCGTATCTACCATTTCCTCTTTCTGACAAGCAATGATAAAGTATAGGGATAGGATATTATAAAGGGGCAAATTGTAGAATGGATTTTCAAACAATCAAAGAGTATTTTTCAGAAGAAAATATGGAGCAAATTGTAGCGAGTTATCGGGCATTTGGGCCGCTCCTTGGTATTGGTTTGCCGATGGTGGAGGCGATTATCCCAGCGCTGCCACTCATTTTGTTTGTGATGGCGAATGCAGTTGCTTTCGGGTTATGGCTTGGATTTTTGTATTCGTGGCTTGGGTCGGTTCTTGGTGCATTACTTGTATTTTCGGTTATTCGCCGTTTTGGACGAGGTCGGTTCTTCTCGTTTGTGAATAAACACCCGAAAGTGCGCAAAGCGATGGGATGGATTGAACGGAAAGGGTTCGCACCTATTTTTATCTTATTTTGTTTTCCTTTTACACCGTCTGCACTTATTAATGTTGTGGCTGGTTTATCACGTATTAGTAGACGACAATTTGTGTTAGCACTAGCGCTTGGAAAGTTAGTCATGATTTTTATTTTAAGTTATATTGGGCATGATTTAACTTCTTTTATTTATAAGCCGGTGAAAACAATTATTGTGATAGGTGTTATTTTTATTTTATGGTATGTCGGTAAGAAGATTGAAGTAAAGCTAGAACTACATTAAGACTAGTCTGCACTGTAAGTAAGGCTCCATTATAGAAAAGGGTGAGGGGAGAGGCAGATGAAGCGAGCTTTGAAAAAAGAAGGCCTAGAATGGATGAGGACAATCCTTATAGGCGTGCTATTAGCTGTTTTTTTTCGAACGTTTTTCTTCTCAACGTATGTTGTAGAGGGGAAGTCAATGATGCCGACACTTCAAGATGGAAATATGCTTGTGGTAAATAAGGTTAGCTATCAAGTTGGGGAGTTGAACCGATTTGATGTTGTCGTGTTTCATGCAAATAAGAAAGAGGATTACGTAAAGAGGATTATCGGTTTACCAGGTGATCATATTGAATATAAGCATGATAAGTTGTATATAAACGGCCAATTTGTGGATGAGCCTTATTTGGAGACCTATAAGAGGCAAGCGGAAGGCCGACAGTTGACAGGAGACTTTACGTTAGAAGAATTAACGAGAGAAAAGACTGTTCCAAAGGGGTCTATTTTTGTAATTGGTGATAATCGTCTCGGCAGCTGGGATAGCAGACACTTTGGCTTTGTGAAAGCAGATACTGTTGTTGGGAAAGTGGATTTACGTTATTGGCCAATTAATGAAGTGCAGACGAACTTTTCAAAGGGGAATCATAAATAAAATTTTATCGGCGATTCAACAAAAGATATCGACTATTCAGCAAATAACGACAAAAAACAGGAGCCTGCTAGCTCCTGTTTTTTTGTGTTATAATACAAGGATGATATCAAACTAACGTTCGTTATGTCAGTGAAAGGTGGGGATTACATGTCGCTTCGATTTGTGATTGGACGGGCTGGAAGTGGAAAAAGTACATTTTGTTTACACGAAGTACAAGAAGAATTGCGGCAGCGTCCAAGGGGCGAAACTATTTTATATCTTGTACCGGAACAAATGACGTTCCAAACACAGCAAGCATTGATAGGAAATGAAGAAGTTAGCGGCTCTATCAGGGCGCAAGTATTTAGTTTTTCAAGGTTAGCGTGGAAGGTCCTTCAAGAAGTTGGTGGCGCGAGTCGTCTTCATATTGATGAGGCGGGCGTGCATATGCTACTGCGCAAAATTGTAGAATCGCGTAAGGAAGGATTGTATGTGTTTCAAAAAGCAGCAGAACAAAATGGCTTTTTTGAACATTTAGGAAGCATGATTGCTGAGTTTAAACGCTACAATGTTACACCATCGAATGTATATGAGATGTGGCAACAATTAGATGCTCATTCAAATGGTGATGAGCAAAAATTATTAGCAAATAAAATGTACGATCTGCAGCTTCTATATGATGATTTTGAACGAGCTTTGATTGGTAAATATTTAGATTCAGAAGATTACCTGCAGTTGCTTGTAGAAAAGCTTCCAGAATCTGACTATGTAAAAGGTGCAGAAATTTATATAGATGGATTTCATTCCTTTTCACCTGGGGAATTAGAAATCATTAGAAAGCTCATGGTTTGCGGAGCAAGAATTACAGTTACGTTAACAGTAGACGAAAAAACGTTATCACAGCCAGTAAGCGAACTAGATTTGTATTATCAAACAGTCCTTACGTATGAAAAAGTGAAACAGTTAGCGCGTGAAGAGAAAGTCGTGATTGAAAATACGATTCCGATGAGAGAACAACCACGTTTTCATTCACCAGGACTCGCACATCTAGAAGCGGAGTTTGAATCTCGTCCTTCTAAGAAGTTTCAAAGTGAACCAGGTATTACACTATATACAGCGGCAAACTTGCGAGCGGAAGTTGAAGGTGTAGCTAGGGAGATTCGCAAACTTGTTGCCGAAGAAGATTATCGCTACAGAGATATTGCGGTTCTTCTTCGGAATGGAGAAAGCTATTATGATGTAATGAAAACGTTATTTACGGATTACGATATTCCGCACTTTATCGATGAGAAGCGTCCGATGTCGCATCATCCACTTATTGAATGCATTCGTTCTGCGCTAGAAGTCATTAGTGGAAATTGGCGTTATGATGCAGTATTCCGCTGCATAAAAACGGAACTATTATATCCGTTAGATGTAAGAAAAGAATCCATGCGCGAAGAAATGGATGAGTTTGAAAATTATTGTTTAGCATATGGTGTACAAGGAAAGAGATGGACGGCAGATGAACCGTGGACATATCGTCGTTATCGCTCGTTAGATGGGGCAGGCGGAACACAAACCGATAGTGAGCGTGAAATGGAAGAGAAAATCAACCGTCTCCGTGATGTAGTACGAACACCGATTATTCGTTTGCAGAAGCGTTTCAAACGTGCAAGTTCAGTCATGCAAATGTGTGAAGCAGTGTATTTATTTTTAGAAGAATTAGATGTTCCTAAAAAACTAGAAGATTTGCGTATGCGTGCTGAAGAAGAAGGGAATTTCCTGTTTGCAAGTGACCATGATCAAGTTTGGGAAGAGGTAATGAATCTTCTCGATACATTTGTAGAAATGCTAGGCGAGGAAAAGATGTCTCGTGCAATGTTTATCGATGTAATGACAACTGGACTTGAGGCACTTCAATTTGCAAATATCCCGCCTGCTTTAGATCAAGTGCTGATTGCAAATATTGATCGAACAAGGTTATCGAATGTTCGCGCTGCTTTTGTAATTGGTGCAAATGAAGGAATCATTCCAGCAGCCCCTTCAGATGAAGGGATGTTATCAGATGAAGAGAGAGAATCTCTCGCTACAGCTGGTGTAGAATTAGCACCAACAACAAGGCAGACTTTATTAGAAGAGCAATTTGTTATTTATCAAACAGTAACCCGTGCATCTGAGAAGTTATATATTTCTTGTCCGCTTGCGGATGAAGAAGGAAAGACGTTACTGTCATCTAGCTTTATTAAGAAAGTAAAAAGAATGTTCCCTTCTATCAAAGAAGTCTTCATAACGAATGATGTGAATGATTTATCTCGTCAGGATCAAATTTCGTATGTAGCAACGCCAGAAGTTACGTTGTCGTACGTAACGCAGCAACTTCAAAACTGGAAACGATACGGTTTTGAAGGGAATCTTGATTTTTGGTGGGATGTATATAACTTCTATGTGATTTCACCTGAGTGGAAGCAAAAAAGTAGTCGCGTGTTGTCTAGTTTATTCTATCGAAATCGTGCGCAGAAACTTAGTCCGGTTGTCAGTAGAGAGCTATACGGAGATACAATTAAAGGAAGCGTCTCTCGTATGGAACTATTTAATCGCTGCGCATATGCTCATTTTGCCCAGCACGGATTATCGCTAAGAGAACGTGATGTGTTCAAATTAGATGCACCAGATATCGGCGAATTATTCCATGCGGCATTAAAGAAAATTGCTGACAAGTTACTGAGGGAAAATCGCACGTGGGCTGATTTATCGATAAAAGAGTGTGAGCATCTTTCTGCAGTAGTAATCGAAGAAATTGCACCGCTTCTGCAAAGACAAATTTTATTAAGTTCGAATCGAAATCATTATTTAAAACAAAAACTGCAGCAAATCATTTTCCGTACGTCACTTATCCTGCGTGAGCATGCGAAGTCAAGTGGATTTGTGCCAGTTGATTTAGAGGTTCCATTCGGTATGGGCGGCACGGGTTCTCTTCCACCGATGGAATTTACACTCTCAAACGGTGTGAAAATGGAAGTGGTTGGCCGCATTGACCGCGTAGATAAAGCGGAAGATGAAAACGGTACGTTCCTTCGCATTATTGACTATAAATCGAGTACAAAAGCTTTAGATTTAACGGAAGTGTATTACGGTTTAGCACTTCAAATGTTAACGTATTTAGACGTTGTCATTTCAAATGCAAATACGTGGATGAAAAAAGGTCAGGCGGCACTGCCTGCTGGCGTTTTATATTTCCATATTCATAACCCAATTGTGGAGATGAAAGGCGATGCTTCAGAAGAAGAAATCGAAAAAGAAATCTTAAAGAAATTTAAAATGAAAGGTCTCGTGCTAGGAGATGCGGATGTTGTTCGTTTAATGGACAATAAGTTAAGTACGGGAAGCTCAGACATTATTTCTGCCGGTCTGAAGAAAGATGGTAGTTTTAGTGCGCGTTCTAGTATTGCAAGTGAACAAGAATTTACAACCTTACAGCGATATGTGCATCATACATTTGAAAATATTGGGAAAGACATTACAGAAGGTGTGATTGATATTGCGCCTTATAAAATGGGGAATAAAGCAGCTTGTACGTTCTGTAATTTCCGCTCTGTTTGTCAGTTTGATGAATCACTTGAAGATAACCAGTTCCGCACGTTAAAAGATATGAAAGATAGTGAAGCGATGGAGAAAATAAGAGAGGAGGTTGGCGAATGATAGAGAACTGGCCACAAAAGCCTGAAGGTAGTCAATGGACGGATGATCAATGGAAAGCAGTTGTCAGAGATGGCCGTGATATTTTAGTCGCGGCAGCAGCAGGATCGGGAAAGACAGCTGTACTTGTAGAAAGAATTATTCGCAAAATTATTAATGCCGAGAATCCAGTAGATGTAGATCGCTTGCTTGTTGTAACATTTACAAATGCAGCAGCGCAAGAGATGAAGAACAGAATTGGTGAAGCGTTAGAAAAAGTATTAATCGATGAGCCTGGGTCAGAGCATATTCGTAAGCAGCTTAGTTTATTAAATAAAGCGTCGATTTCAACGATTCACTCGTTCTGTTTACAAGTCATTCGAACGTATTATTATATGCTCGACGTTGATCCGCGTTTTCGCATTGCGAACCAGACAGAAAATGAATTATTAAAAGAAGAAGTATTAGATGACATACTAGAAGAGGAATATGGCACCGAGGGAAATGATATATTCTTTGAACTCGTTGATCGTTATACGAGTGACCGAAGTGATGATGATTTGCAGCGCATGATCCTAGCACTTCATACAGAATCGAGGGCGCATCCAGATCCAGAGAAATGGCTGGATAAGCTTGTTGAAGCATATGATGTGGAAGGAAAATCGATTGAAGACTTAACGTATGCGTCTTACTTACTAGAAGATGTGAAGTTTCAGCTGGAAACGGCTGAAAAGCATGTTCAAAAAGCAATTGAACTTGCGATGCTTCCAGACGGACCAGCACCGCGTGTTGAAACGTTGCAGGCAGATCTTGTTTTACTTGGAACACTATCTAGTGCAGCTCATCAGTCTTGGACAAGTGTATATGAAGCGATGCAAAATGTTTCGTGGCAAATGTTAAAGCGCATTAAGAAGAGTGACTATAATGAAGAGATTGTCAAACAAGTAGATTCACTTCGAAATAAAGCAAAAGATGAAGTGAAAAAACTACAAGAGGAGTTATTTAGCCGGAAACCAGAAAGCTTTTTACGTGATTTTAAGGAGATGCATCCTGTATTAGAAAAACTTGTACAAATTGTAAAAGTATTTACGGAGCGATTCCAAATAATCAAGCGTGATAAAGGAATGGTTGATTTCACCGATTTAGAGCATTTTTGCTTGCAAATTTTAAGTGAACGAACGGAAGATGGTGGACTGCGTCCATCGCCGGTTGCGCTTCAATATCGCAATAAATTTGCCGAAGTACTTGTCGATGAATATCAAGATACAAACTTTGTGCAGGAATCGATTATTAAGTTTGTAACGAAAGACTCTGAGCAAGAAGGTAATCTGTTTATGGTCGGTGACGTGAAGCAATCCATATATCGCTTCCGATTAGCAGAGCCGGGCTTGTTTTTAGGAAAGTACAAACGTTTTACGCCTGAAGGTATAGGCGGCGGTATGAAAATCGATTTAGCAAAAAACTTCCGTAGTCGTCATGAAGTGCTAGCGGGTACGAACTTTATTTTTAAACAAATTATGGGTGAAACTGTCGGGGAAATCGACTATGATGCAGATGCAGAACTAAAGTTAGGTGCAAGTTATCCAGGAGGGGAAGATGTAGCAGCCGAGCTGTTATGTATTCATCAGTCTGAGGGAGAAGAATCGGCAGAAGGAGAAGACGGTGTAGAAGTAGAAAAAGCACAGCTTGAAGCACGTTTAATGGCTCAGAGAATTAAGGCGATGGTGGATTCAGGTTATGAAGTATATGACCGGAAAAATAATTGCATGCGCCCAGTGCAATATCGTGATTTTGTCATTTTACTTCGTTCGATGCCGTGGGCTCCGCAAATTATGGAAGAGTTAAAGCTGCAAGGTATTCCTGTTTATGCTGAGCTTGCGACAGGTTATTTTGAAGCAACTGAAGTAACCGTTATGATGAATGTATTTCGCGTAATTGATAATCCGATGCAAGATATTCCGCTTGCGGCTGTACTTCGTTCCCCAATTGTTGGCTTAAACGATGAGGAACTTGCGATGCTCCGTGCTCATGAAAAGAAAGGCTCGTTTTATGAAGTGCTGCGTTCCTTCTTACAAGGAGCACCGCTTGAGGAAGAGGCAGAATTACATGGAAAACTACAATGGTTCTATAGCCTTCTGCAAGGATGGCGTGAATTTGCCCGTCAGCAATCTCTTTCTGATTTAATTTGGAAAGTATATCGTGAGACAGGTTATTATGACTTTGTTGGTGGTCTTCTGGCGGGAAAACAACGCCAAGCTAACTTACGTGTACTATACGACAGAGCAAGGCAGTATGAAGCAACATCTTTCCGCGGGTTATTCCGTTTCCTTCGTTTTATTGAGCGTATTTTAGAGCGCGGGGATGATATGGGAACAGCGAGAGCGCTTGGTGAACAAGAAGATGTTGTTCGGATTATGACGATTCATAAAAGTAAAGGGTTAGAGTTCCCCGTTGTATTTGTAGCGGGTCTTGGGCGTCGTTTTAATACACAAGATTTAATGAAGCGGTTCTTACTGCACAAAGATTTTGGTTTTGGATCGCAGTTTATTGATCCTCGTAAACGAATTAAATATACGACGTTATCACAGTTGGCTATTAAACGTAAAATGAAAATGGAACTGATTGCGGAAGAGATGCGTGTATTGTATGTTGCTTTAACGCGTGCGAAAGAAAAATTGATTTTGATTGGTACAGTGAAAGATAAAGAGAAAGAAATAGAAAAGTGGCTTGATGCAAGGGAGCATACAGATTGGTTACTGCCGGATTACGTTCGTGCGGGAGCATCTTGTTATTTAGATTGGATCACGCCGTCACTATATAGACATCGTGATAGCGAAATGCTCCTTGAACTTGGACAAGGAAATATACCAAGTGAAATTTATGAGTACGATGCGAGCTGGAAAGTGGAAGTAGTTGACGGTAACACTTTACTTGCACCTGAACCAGTGCAAGAAGAAAAACAAGAATTGTTAGAGGCACTTCGTGAGAAAAGAGCGGTTCCGTTAGAAAGTGAACGAAAAGAAGAAGTATATGCTCGCTTAACATGGGAATATGCGCATGAAGGTGCAACAGCACATCGGGCGAAGCAGTCTGTTACGGAGATAAAGCGGAATTATCAATCGGAAGATGGAAGTGATCATACCTTTATTAAAAAGCTTCGTACTCCTATCAAAACGCGTCCGCGTTTTATGGAGAAAAAGGGGTTAACTTACGCTGAACGTGGGACGGCTGTCCACGCCGTTATGCAGCATGTTAATTTACAAAAATCAATTACGCCAGAAGTAATTCAAGAACAAATTGCGGAAATGGTAAATAGAGAATTACTGACATTTGAGCAAGCAGAAGACATTCCGATTGATCGCATTGTAGCATTTTTTGATACAGATCTTGGTAAGCGTGTGCTAGCTGCGAAGAGCGTAGAACGTGAAGTACCATTTACGATGATGCTTTCAGCACAAGAAGCGTATCAAGATTGGCAAGGGCAGAGCAAAGAATCTGTACTTGTCCAAGGGGTTATTGATTGTATGATAGAAGAGGAAGATGGGATTGTATTAATTGACTTTAAAACAGATACAATTGAAGGACGTTTTCCAGGTGGATACGATCAGGCAAAACCTATTTTAGAAGATCGTTATAAAGTGCAAATTACGCTATATGCGAAAGCGCTAGAGAAAAGCTTGCATCATCCGGTAAAAGAAAAATATTTATACTTCTTTGACGGAGGTCACATACTGCGTGTAGAAGATAGTATGTAATGTAAAACGAATTTGGCTGCAAGCTGAATTTGTATAAATCTATTTTAGTTTTCGGTATATAAGCCGCTCACGTGAAGAAGAAAAGGTGACTTGCTCTTGTTTTTTTATTTGGCGCGGGGCAGGAAAAGGATCTGATCGCTTCTATTCATGGCTGGACCCTCTCTCTCACCTAGAAAGAAAAGCGTTTATATCGTTTTTTTAACTTGTGAAGAGTGTAAAAATAAGAAAATGAAACAAACGAAAAAAGTAGGGGGATTCCCCCTACTTTTTTTATGCTGTTCCCGCCTGATTTTGATCCGCAACATCTGAATCAAATGTATTGGTTGCACTGACACCGTTAAATGTATTGACTACAAAACCAACATTTGATGCTCCTGAACCGTTATACGCCTTTGTGTTTTCTTTTGGAGAGACATTATAGAAGTCACCTAAGTTAAAAGAGCCGTTACTATTTTGCACAACGAGGTTCCCAACTACAGAGGGCATGTGATTCACCTACCTAAGCACTTTTCTTTAACATTACTATATGATTTATTGGTTGAAAGGTTCATCTGTAATATACTGGCGGATTTGGTGAATGCGTGAATTATTAAATGCATAATCAACTGATCCAATTTGAAAGCAAGCGGAATTTAATATGGTACGAACTGTAACATCACCTACTTCAATAAAGGGACATTCATTTATAATATTCATTTTGACATCCGTGGAACGGGTAGGAATTGTGATTTCATCATCTGTAAAGATTTTAAAAGCTTCCAATTTTCCTTCATCCTTTAAATAGTAAGGAATTTCACGGTGTACAACAAGAGCTCGGAATATTAACTCCATTTGATTTGCATCGCCAATTTGAAACGTGCCAGACCCTCCCATAGAGATAATATTTGTCCGATGGACCACTGAAATGTGTTGAAGCATGGAGAGACCTCCTTAACTTGGCGTAGTAGGCACATCCGTTACAAGTGGTACAAATGGACCCTCAGTAACGGATTCGAAAGGTGTATCGAGAATAGAAGAGAGAATTAAAAGGTTCGCATCACCGATTAAAAAAAGGGCAGATGAAGAAACCCCGTTCATTTTGATCTGCCCAACCTTTATTTCACGATTCACAACGGTAAAATTCATACATGTTTACTCCTTTCGGAAGTTGCTAGGAATGTGTTGAATAAAGGAAAGGAATGCTTTATCGATATCTTGTTTCATAGCTTGAATAATTACCTCTTTCATATACTGAGGATTTGATGTAATGTCCTCATATGGCTGTACTTGTGATAAGTAATAAGGAAGGCGGTGTTCCATTTGTTTTTTTATATCGTCAATCATCATTTGTCGATACATATCATCAAGTGGTGTTCGCTCTTCATGTTCAAAATGAAGAATTCTGCTGTAGGCTTCTTCATCCAAATAGCGATGCATCTCTTGAATAATATCTTGATAAAAATCAGGGTTTGTTTGTGTTTCTGGATTTACTTTTAATGTTTCGGTATCTACTTGAAAATCTTCAATTTGTTGATCTGTCGTAGCGAATGGGTTTAAGCCGATATTTAATGTGCCATTTAAGTTCTCCACTTTTAGTTGATCAAATTTATATTCTACTTTTCCTATAGAAGAGGAGGGACGGCTTTTTAGTTCATCAAGCTCTTCTGTTAATGCTCGTACTTGCGCTTCTAATGCACAGATTGCTTCTTGCTGCTGTTGAAGAACTTGTTGAAGTTGTTGTAGGTAAATGTATATATCTTGATTCACTATGTGAAACCTCCTTTTCAATAGGGAGGGTGTGTATACTTGCTCTATATGTGTATGATAAAAGTGGCTTAAGAAGAACTCATCATCGGTTTAATAGAAATAATTTGTCCTTTGGCTGTTAAGGGACGAAGTGGCTCTGTAAATCCCCCGGTATTGGAAAGCTTAGATAATGCTTTAATGCTACCAGCAGTTCCAATTTGAAAAACGGAAGATGTTGTAATACTTTCAATTTTGATGTTGTTAATGATAATACTTTGCTGTACATAAAAGTTCACTCACGATTCGCCTCCCTTTAGTTTGATCCAATGATAGCTTGATCAATGACGTCTGTATCATTGACTGTCGTCGTATTTTGATAATTGTATACCGAAACGTTTTCACCTACATTAAAAGAACCAGCTCCTGCAAAAGCACGAGAGTAACTAATCGGTCTGATTGCAAATACATCTCCAATATGAAAAATCCCACTTGATCCAATATTAACGATATGAATATGTCCAACCATTGCTGGCATCGCAAACACCTTTCATAAATGAAATTTTTAATGCTGTCATCATGTATGTTCAATGTGAAAAATAAATATTCTTTTCTATTATTATTGTATGGGCATTTTTATTAAAATGTGTTTTTTTTTAATAAAAGACACACACTTCATTGTGTGTGTTCGTCTATCGTATAAGTTGGGGCGAAATCTTCTTGCAAAAGCCAAACAACATTTAAGAGCCTGTCCAGTTCTTGACTACAATTCACTGTTTTTTGAGAAGTTATTCCATAGCGCTCAGCAAAATACATCATTTTTTCACGTTTTTTTTCAATGGCTTGCTCAAACATAGAATCGGCTCCATCTCTTTATAAATTTTATGTATATATGTAGTACATATTATACAAAAATTCCATAAAAAAGAAATGCATTCGATAAAAAAAGTAAAAATTCTACATTTTATTCCAAAATAGTATTTTGGGTTGTAAAAAATAAAGAATTTTGTAAAAATTAAAATGGATTGGCAGGGTTTTTTTGAAGGAATGCGAATACAATTACAGTGTATGAGTTTTAGGATGGAGAGTGGAAATCGTGCGATTTGTGACGGTGAAGAAGGAAGAAAAAGTATTTGTTGGTATTGTGGATGAGCACGAAGAAAAGGTGCTGCATATGAGAGAAGCACAAAGGCAAAAAGGCGAAAAGATTACAGTTCCTATTACAATGTTAGAGTGTATCGAACAAGGAAGTACCTTTATTGAAAAGGCAACAGAAATTGTAAGCTGGGCAAAAGAGAATGAAACAACAGCATATTATTCCATGCAGGACATTAAAATATTAGCACCTATTCCAAGGCCGAGAAAGAATATTCTTTGCGTCGGAAAAAACTACCGTGATCATGCGATAGAGATGGGCGGAGAAGAAGCCGTTCCGAAAGATATCATGATTTTTACAAAGGCGCCAACGACGGTTATTGGAAACGGGGAGAAAATTCACAGTCATCCGCATGCAACGAATGAACTAGATTATGAAGGTGAGCTCGCAATTGTAATTGGAAAACGTGGAAAACAAATTACGAAAGAGAAGGCACTTGAATATGTTTTCGGCTATACAATTGTAAATGACGTAACGGCTCGAGATATTCAAAGAAAACATAAACAATTTTTCTTAGGAAAAAGTTTTGATACATTTTGTCCAATGGGGCCATATTTAGTTCATAAGTCGGGAATTGAAAATCCAAACGAATTAAACATTGAAACAAAAGTGAACGGGGAAGTTCGTCAAACTTCAAATACTGCAAATATGATGTTTTCGATAGAAGATATTATTTCGATCGTAAGTAAAGGGATGACGTTAGAGCCTGGGGACATCATTGCGACTGGAACACCAGCGGGAGTTGGAAAAGGATTTACTCCGCCAAAGTTTTTGCATGCTGGTGATGAAGTGATAATTACGGTACAACATATTGGAACACTTCAAAACGAAGTTAAATAGTAGTTTCTCCATTTGGCTCATCCCTATATTATTTGCATTTCATAATGCTGAGGAATATTATTTTTTTCCTGAAATAAAATATTTACAGCCGATTCGTATGGAAGAAAGTGCAGGACAAAAACAATATTTTTTCATTGCGTTATGTATATTGACAACTATTGTTTTTCTGCTTGTATGTATTCATACTATATTAAAAAAGAAATTCACACTTTATCTATTACTTGTTACGCAAGCAATGATTTTTATGAATGGGTGGTTTCATGTAGGCGTGGCGATTGTAACAGAAAGATACGTTCCAGGATTGGTAACAGCATTGGTATTGATTATCCCTTTTTCATTGCTTTGGTTTCGGGAAGGGATAAGAAGTGATTGGTGGAAGTTGAAACCTGTGATTGTCTCCTGTGTAGTAGGTGTATTGCTTCTACTTCCGGTTATTGCTGGTATATTACTTTTCTCAAGAATGATTGTTTCATAAAAAACAAGCTGCCTCGTAAAAGGCAGCTTGTTTTGATTAAGATAATACCGCTTTAATTTTTTGGAATGCCCACTCTAAATCTTCTTCAGAGATTACAAGAGGTGGTGCAATGCGGATTACATTTTCATGTGTTTCCTTACATAATAACCCTGATTCTTTTAATTTTTCGCAGTATGGACGAGCAGGCTCGTTCAATTCGATGCCGATAAATAATCCTCTGCCGCGGATTTCTGTAATCATTGGGTTGTCAATTTCTTTTAATTGTCCTACTAATTTTTCCCCTAATTGAAGAGAACGCTCTGTTAATTTCTCATCTAGTAATACATCAAGAGCTGCGATAGAAACAGCACATGCAAGTGGATTACCACCGAATGTAGAACCGTGAGAACCTGGCTCGAATACGCCTAAAATGTCGCGGTTTGCAGCAACGCAAGAAATCGGGAATACACCGCCCCCAAGTGCTTTACCAAGTATGTACATGTCCGGAATTACGTTATCCCAATCACATGCAAATAATTTACCAGTACGGCCTAAACCAGTTTGGATTTCATCAGCTACAAATAATACATTCTCTTCTTTACAAATATCATATGCTTGTTTTAAGAATCCAGCTGGTGGAATGTTAATGCCAGCTTCACCTTGAATTGGTTCTAAAATAAATGCAGCTGTATTTGGTGTAATTGCAGCTTTTAACGCTTCTAAATCACCGTAAGGAATGACAACAATGCCAGGAAGCATTGGGCCAAAGCCGCGCTTGTATTCTTCATTAGATGACATAGAAACAGCGCCCATTGTACGACCGTGGAAGTTATCTTCACAAACGATAATTTCAGCTCTGTTTGCTTCAACTTTTTTCACATCATATGCCCAGCGGCGTGCTGTTTTGATTGCGGTTTCAACAGCTTCCGCACCTGTATTCATTGGAAGTACCATATCTTTATGTGTTAATTTCGCTACTTTTTCGTACCAAGGACCTAATTGATCACTATGGAAAGCACGAGAAGTTAACGTAACACGATTAGCTTGTTCGATTAACGCATTAATAATTTTCGGATGGCGATGTCCTTGGTTTACCGCAGAGTATGCACTAAGTAAGTCCATATAGCGATTTCCTTCAGGATCTTCTACCCAAACACCTTCCGCTTGAGAAATAACGATTGGAAGCGGATGATAGTTATTTGCACCGTATGTGTCTGTTAGTTCGATAATATCTTTTGTTTGAATCATGATTGTTCCCCCTTTTGTTATTACAAGAAGTTTGTAAATACTCTAAATATTATATCATTTAAATTGGAAAAAGCGAAACATTTCCTGAAAAGAAATGGTCGTGGTATCATATAGTGTGAGAAAGTGTGAAAAAGAGGAGGTAGGGATACATGACACACATGCATATTACAGCGTGGGCATTAGGGCTCATTTTATTCTTTGTGGCGTATTCAATGTATACGGCAGGGAGAAAAGGTAAAGGCGTACATATGGGGCTTCGTCTTATGTATATCATCATTATTGTAACTGGTTTCTTACTATATCAAGGCATTATGAAAACAGCGACAGGGAATGTACATATGTGGTATGGCTTAAAAATGTTAGTTGGTGTTTGGGTGATTGCTGCGATGGAAATGATTCTTGTGAAAACGAGTAAGAAGAAACCAGCAGGGGCGTTTTGGGCTCAATTTATTATTGCGCTTGTAGTTGTATTATATCTTGGATTACGATTACCGATAGGTTTTGATCTATTTTAGTAAAGGAAAACCACCTTATTTTACTCGTGATGAGAGAAATAGGGTGGTTTTTTTTCATTTCATTGAATATGTAATTCCTCGCCATTCGTTTTTATAAACTTAAATATATTTTTATTACAAGTAGAAAAACGAACGTAATGATGTTGCAGCGAGCAAATCATTTCCTCGTTATCAAATAATAGGAGGTTTACACCTTCACAAGGCTGATCTTTCGGTTGAAACGATAAGAAATTATGGCAATAAATACAGTCATATAGAGAATAATTGAATGACTGCAATGTTTCTGCAAATAATGAAAATGTAGAATCAGATAGTTCTTCTAACCATTCATGATAACTAAGCAGTAATTTTTTGCGAATTCGTATCAATTCTCCATTTTGCAGTGGATGATGTTCATCTGCGATTTTTAATATATTTTGTTCGTAGAATCTTGCTGGCAGCCAATTGTTGTTATATAAAACTTCAAACCCATCTTCAATAATATCATCAAGCAAAAATGCTTCATCATTTTCATCATCAAAGAATATCCACTCATTGTTTATATATTCCACATTCCCAATTGTATGAGCACGTGGCTGATTATACAAAATATGTTTGCGTTGTTTCATTCGTGATTTCTCCTTTTATCAAAGTACTTATTCTTGTTATGGACAGTTTAGTCGTTCTTTATAACTATGGAACCCATAAAGAAAGTTGGGCATAGAATAAGAACATGCTTCATACAGTGAATTTTTTATTCAGGCGGAGAAATTTCGTCTGAATCTTTAGCCCTCACCAATTAGGCATTTACGTGTAGTTGTTTCATCTCGGCCTTTTTGGTTCTATTTGGGTTTTGAACGGAGTAAAGTTATACGGATATAGGATAGGAAGGATGATTTATATGTGCGGGATTACAGGTTGGATTGATTATAAGCGGTCGTTAGAAGGTGAAAGAGAGACGGTTACGAAGATGGCAGAAACACTTGCGAAGAGGGGACCAGATGATACGAATGTCTGGGTAAAAAGGCATGTTGCTTTCGGGCATAAACGGTTAATTGTAGTTGACCCTGAGGGCGGAAAACAGCCGATGACATGTAGGTGTATGAAAGAAGAAGAGAATTACACAATTTGCTATAATGGGGAGCTTTACAATACAGAAGATATTCGTAAAGAATTGCTGAGAAGAGGTTATACGTTTAAAGGGCATTCTGATACAGAAGTGTTATTAGCATCTTATATAGAGTGGAAAGAAGAATGTGTCGATCATTTAAATGGGATATATGCATTTGCAGTTTGGGATGAGAAAAAAGAACAAGTGTTTATTGCACGGGATCGATTAGGTGTTAAACCATTATTTTACAAATATGATAATGGGAGATTATTGTTTGCCTCAGAATTAAAAGCTATTTTAGCTCATCCGGATGTCAAGACAGAAGTTACGACAGAAGGACTATCAGAAGTATTTGGATTAGGACCGTCTCGAACGCCTGGGCATGGTATTTATGGGGGAATGCAAGAACTTCGTCCGGGGCACGCTCTTACATTTTCAAAAGATGGATTATGTATATGGAGATATTGGAATGTTGAAAGTAAAAAACATGAACATTCATTTGAAGAAACAGTAGAACAAGTACAGTTTCTACTCAAGGATGCAATTACAAGACAATTGGTTTCGGATGTGCCCTTATGTACATTTTTGTCAGGCGGGGTAGATTCAAGTGCCATTACTGCATTTGCAGCAATGGCATATGAAAGAGAAGGGAAAGGAAAATTGCATACGTATTCGATTGATTACGAAGATAATGAAAAATATTTTAAAGCGAATGCGTTTCAGCCAAATTCCGATGCACCGTTTATTGATTTGATGACAGAAACATTCGGTACGATTCATCACCGCTGTGTGATTTCCAATGAACAGTTAGCAGCGTATTTAACAGAAGCGGTACTCGTGCGTGATTTACCTGGTATGGCAGATATCGATTCTTCATTATTATGGTTTTGCCGAGAAATTAAACAGGATTTTGTCGTTGGTTTGTCGGGTGAATGTGCCGATGAAATCTTTGGCGGTTATCCGTGGTTTTACAGGGAAGATGATTTACAATCAAGCGCATTTCCATGGATGCGTTCTACAGAGGCGCGCGAGCAACTTCTGAAGAAAGAATGGCGTAATAAATTAAACTTAAGGGAATATGTACAGCAGCGCTACGAAGAATCGATACAAGAAGTACCGGTTTTAGAAGGAGAAAGTGCAATTGAAGCAAAAAGGCGGCAACTGTTTTATTTAAATATGGTTTGGTTTATGACAACATTATTAGATAGAAAAGATCGAATGAGTATGGGGGCGAGTCTAGAAGTCCGTGTTCCATTTGCAGATCATCGCCTTGTCGAATATGCGTGGAATATTCCTTGGGAAATGAAAATGTATAAAAACCGCGAAAAAGGTCTGTTGCGTAAAGCATTAGAAGGAGTATTACCAAACGATATATTATATAGAAAGAAAAGCCCGTATCCGAAAACACATAATCCGCATTACACAAAAGCGGTCACTGTGTGGTTGGAGGATTTACTAACAGATAAAAATTCTATTTTGCATGAGTTGTTTGATAAACAGCAATTACAAGGATTGATCCAATCAGGAGGAAGTGCATTTCAAACGCCATGGTTTGGTCAGTTGATGACAGGACCGCAGCTATTGGCGCACTTAGCTCAAATTCACGTTTGGTTTAAGGAGTATGGAGTGAATATTAAGGAATAGGGAAAAGCGGCTTACAATTATTGTGAGCCGCTTTTTGCGATTATACAGAGTTCTATCTTTGTTGCTATTAGTCGGTTGGTCGATATCTTTAAAAAACGCTGGTAAAATTTCATTCACCAATTTACACTAACAATCTAGAAAATCGGTTTACAGAGACTGTAAGCCGATTTTGCTATTTCACTTGAATATAAACATATTTATTATATTTTCCATCTTCCGTCGTTGCAGTTAAAACAACGCGCCCGGGTTTCAATGCTTTTACATAAGTTGCACCATTTTGGTTTTCAAGTGCAGCGATGCTAGGGTCACTGCTTTTCCATGTTATGTTTCTATTTGATGCATTTTCAGGAAGAACGGAAGCAGATACAACTTTGGAATCTCCTTGTTTAAGCTGGAAAGATCGTTCGGCTACTGTGATTCCTGTAACAGGCACATGATTTGGTTCAACAGTAACTTTACATGTTGCTACATATTCACCAGTAGCAGTTGTTACAGTGATTGTTGCCATACCAGCTTTTTCAGCAGTGATAATTGCCTTGTCATCCGTTGCTTTTATTGTTGCGATAGTTGGATCATCACTTTTCCAAGTCAATTTTTTATTTGTAACATTAGGATTAATCTTTGCAGTGATTTCAAACGATTCTCCTTCTTTTAAGGTATGTTCCGACTCACTAAGTTTAATGCTAGTTGAGAATGTTTCTAATACATTTTCAGGCACTGTTGCATCCCAAGTTGCTGGTTTGTTTGAGCGTAGTGCTTGCGCGACGATCGCTGCTGTATCCATATTTGTCATTGGGTCAGTAATGGTTGTTTTTGCTGGAATTCCAGGACCATTTGCAGCCCAGAAAATCGTTTTTTCTTCAGGAGATTCTCCGCCGTGACCGTAGCCTTTCCCGCCGTGATCTGTTGTCATAATAATAAGGCTGTCTTCTAGTAAACCAGCGTCACGAATTGCATCTAATACAACCCCTACATTTTTATCTGTTTTTTCAATTTGTTTCACATATGCCGGGCTACCGTAGCCTTGAGAATGACCAGCGCCATCAATATCGTCAAAATGAATGAATGTGACTTCCGTATCTTTTCCGTCCGTTTTAATATAATTTGCGATTTTTGGTGCTAACTGATCATCTCGAACAGACTCTAAGTGAGCACCTACGGATTGTTCGATAATCCCTATATTAATTGGATTCCATGCAGAGAATGAAGCTGTTTTTGCATATGGTCGTTCTTGTTTTAGTACTTTCATAAATGATGGATAAGGTGAGTTTTCAGGATATGCTTGGGATCCTGCGGTTGTATTA
Organism: Bacillus pfraonensis; assembly: GCF_050768835.1. Taxonomy (NCBI): domain Bacteria; kingdom Bacillati; phylum Bacillota; class Bacilli; order Caryophanales; family Bacillaceae; genus Bacillus; species Bacillus pfraonensis. The sequence continues at coordinate 84,303 of NZ_JAHCDO010000006.1, forward strand.
TTGATATTTGTTTTATCAGGTGTTACCCCGTGTAAGATTCCGCCCCAGTTTTGAGCACTAATTGTTGGAGAAAGAGCTTTCGCATTGTAAGTACTTACGCCGCTCTCAATAAAATTTTTAATGTTAGGAGCATTTGCATCTTTGACAGCAATACCAGCTCCGTCTAATCCGATAATAAAGATATGTTTGTACGGATAATTTGTAGATTGTTTTAGTCGTTCCTCAAGAGGAAGTGTATCTTTTTCATCAATTTTTCCGTCTCCATTTACATCAGCGTGCTTAATTTTATTCCAGTTTTGACTATTTTCATCAGATCCAATGTATTGTTTTACAAAGTTTACATCACTTTGTTCGAGCAAACCATCCCGTGTTACATCTAAAGAATTTGTAACAGTTAGTTCTGCATTCGCGACTTTTTTTCCGTCTTCAGAAATAGCTTGAATAGTTGTTTTTCCTATGCTTTTTCCAATTACTTTTACTTTTCCATCTATCGTTTCAACGTTTGCGATGTCTTTATTACTACTTGTCCAAGTTACATTTTTATTTGTTGCATCTGACGGTTTGATATCGGCTTTTACATATGTGTAACCATCAACGTTTAAATGAACAGTTGGTTGGTCAATTGAAATATCAGTAACAGAGATAGGAGGAGCAGACTGATACATCTTTTGCACATCTTCAGCTGTTACGGCTTTTTTTAGAATCGATACTTCATCTAATGCCGCATTGAAGTTGTTTCCGAATAAGTTTCCTTTGCCATCGACACCGATTTTTGTTGTGTAATTCGTATCGATTGTACCTTTCATTTTACTAATATCAATTTGTTTTTCTAACTTGCCATCTTTATAAATTGCAGCATATCCATTACGGTCATGAGAAATTACAATATGATGCCAAGCATTATCAGCAACATTTCGGATAGAAGCATCAAGACGAGAGCTACCAGATGTTTTGAAATTCCAAAGGAGGGATTTATCCTTTAAGCCGATAAACCAGCCTAAATTCCCGCCGCTTTGCCAATCTTTATTTGAAATAATAGCCGGGTCAGCGTTCACACCTGATGATCTCACCCAAAAGGCTACTGTGAAGTTTGTGTTTTCTCCAAATTTTAATTGCGGTGTATCTCCTAAATCGATATAAGAAGCATTTTTCTGTGATGTTGATTTGAAGTTGAGAGCTTTATTTACGCGTCCATCTGTAAAAGAAGGGCTTCCATTTTTATATGAAACACTATGATTGGAAGCGGAACTATCATTGAGATTTTCTTCAAATGATAGCTTCATAATTTCCTCAGAAAGTTGTTCTTGCTGCGCTTGTATTGCTTCATTAGGTGCTTCTGCTAAAACGTTAAATGGAATTGTAGTGGATAGGATTGTACTCATTGTAAGGGTAGAAATCAGTACTGCTTTTTTAATAAAAGGCTGTTTCATTATAATTCCTCCTCATATGCTTGTTAGAATTCAACGGTTATCCCGCATTGACGGACAGTAAGACTGCCACCTCAAAGTTCGGCAAAAGAAAGAAGTTAGGCAGGAGATCAACTGTCCGTAAAAGCCCGATTGGTGAAGGCTAATAATCAGTGGGGATGAAGAGACCCTACACTGATTAAAGTTCCACTTTATCCGTTTGCTTTTCTAAGTTACATAGTAAAGCGCAAATTTTGAGGAATCATAACTGCAATATTGAGAATTTTTTAAGGTGATGTGAAGTTCCACAGTTATTGGGGATCATATACATCTATCAATTCACGACTTATTTTCATTCGAAAAATTTGTGGCAGGGTAGATTTAGAGAATGTTGACCCTCCATCTATTTTTTATCACTCAAAACATAGCGTCTGTAAAGGTTTATTAAAACAAAAGTGTAACGAAAAGGTGATTTTAATTACTGTTAAATGATTTTTGTTTCGGATAGATAAAAAATATTTCATTTTCGTTACAAAAATGTATTGATTATATTAAAACATCGTAATATAATTCTGCTTGTGGAAATAAAAACTAAAATTATTCATTATTTGGGGGATATGGAAAATGAAGAAAACTATTTTGCCAGTTTTAATGTCTGCAATGTTTGTAGTTCCTGCAGTATCTCATGCTGAAAATCAAGAAGCTGTAAAACAACTTGCTCCAAAAGCAGAACAGGCAATGCAGAAAACAGGTTGGGTAAAAGAGGGGAATACATGGTATTTCTATGATCAAAATGGTGTGAAGAAAACAGGTTGGTTAAGTGATGGGGGAAAATGGTACTACTTTGATGGAAACGGAAAAATGAAAACTGGTTATATTGTAGATCAATATGAAGGTTACTTACTAGGAGCAGACGGTGCGATGTATGCCAATAACGGTTGGGTTCAGTATGGTGGAAAGTGGTATTATGTACATCAAGGCGGAAAGCTACACCACGGATTACTTGAATATAATGGGAAAACTTATTTTTTAAATCCAGATAATGGGGAAATGTTTACGAAAGCTTGGATTGGAGAATATCGTACAGGTAACTATTTTCTCGAAGATGGATCCATGGCAATAGGTTGGACTTTAATTGATAATAAGTGGTACTACTTTAATGATAAGGGGCTTAGTTATAATGGTTGGCTAAGCTATAAAGGAAGCTGGTACTACTTTATTGGTGGTAAGATGCAAACAGGTTGGATTGAAGATAATGGGAATTGGTACTATATGAACGCAGACGGAACGATGAAAACAGGGTGGTTAAAAGATAAGGGTACGTGGTACTACTTAAATGCAAATGGCACAATGAAAAGCACAGCAAATGGGTGGAACGAAGGTTGGTTAGATGAAGGAGGAAAGCGTTACATCTTTGATGATAGTGGCGCTATGCGGACAGGGAAATTAGCTGAAGGCGGTACTATTTGGCACTTTAATTCAGATGGTTCAATGGTAACAGGATGGAAACAACTAGACGGTGAATGGTATTACTTTGATGATGAAACTGGTGCAAATAAGCAAGGATGGTTTAGTTATAATGGAAAGTGGTATTACTTTTTTGATGTGATGAAAACAGGATGGATAGAAGATAATGACACATGGTATTACATGAATACAGATGGAACGATGAAAACAGGATGGCTACAAGAAAATGGCGCATGGTATTATTTACAGTCTAACGGTGCAATGGCAACAGGGAAACATTTCATTGATGGAAAATGGTATTCATTCAAAGATAATGGCGCTATGATGTAACGAAAGTTTTTTATGAGTATGTAGGATACTAGATACATATTTTAAGAGATTTTTACAATGAAAGAAGACACTTGTGAGAGTGTCTTCTTTTTCATTATTTAGCAAACACATGATTACCAATTACTGCAACAGTTTGACGCGTGGTAATCCATTTGTCAGTAGAAGTTTTTGGATTATAGAAATAAAGCCAATCAGAATCACTTCCTTTCGTAGAGATTGCTTCCTCTACTGCCATTCTTGCTTCATGGGTTGCTGGTTGATTAATCCTTCCATCTGTAACCGGAGTAAAGGCATAGCCATATTTAATAGGTTCATAAATTACATCGGTAATTGTATTTGGAAATTCTGTTGAATTAACGCGATTTAATATAACTTTTGCCACTGCAACTTTCCCAGCGTAAGGCTCTCCTCCGGCTTCGGCAGTAACCAAACGAGCCATTAAGTCCATTTCTTGTTCTGAAATGCCTGTCGTAATGATTAAGTGTTGACCTGCATAAATTCGGTCACCGTTTGTATGGTTAGCTTGTTTAATGGCTTGTATGGATACATTGTATCGTTTTGCGATAGCTCCTAATGTATCCCCGCGTTGAACTTGATAAACAGCTTGAGCTGAATGATTGGAAACTGCTACATCTTTTTGCGATGTAGATTCGCTTGAGGAAGGCGAGAATGGAATGGTTAACTGTTCTCCAATATAAATTCGATCATTCGTCTTATGATTCGCTTGTTTCATTGCCTGAACTGAAACTCCATATTGGTTACTAATATCCCAGAGAGTGTCATTCTTTTTAACAGTATAAACCGTTGCGGCATCGGCCACTCCTTGATTAGATACGAGTGTAATTGTTGCAGCAGATATAGGCAGCAAATGTTTCATCTTATGTAACTTCATCGAAAAAAACCTCCTGAAAATCGTTGAGATAGACTTAATTTGAATATAAATGCATAAATTCGTATAATTATTGCTAATTTATGGTTAAGTCATTTATATACTAACAAATTGAAAGAGTATCGTCATTAATTGTATATCAATATTTAAACGATATAATTGAAGTCGAATATTGCAATGGGATTATATACCACTAATTATTTGTATACATCTTTTATTCATTTTATTGTGATTTTATAATATTAAACTTAGTGAGTCTTATACCATTCGTTTTCGTAGCTGCACCTAAGGAAAGATGAAATATATGTGGAAACTTGGTGTCTCTATTCATTAATCCGCCGCTTTGACGATTGGTCGTCTTGTATAAAGACGCTACCGAATTTCTAAATTGTTGTATCCTTTTTGTTGAATGAGAGGAACTGTTTTTGTTAGGTCAGAAATAGTAGAATTCCCCACTTCAAGATTATGTAGAGGTAGGAATCAATTATTAAATAAATCAATCCTCGATAATTAGTAGGATGTTGAAAGAGAAAATAATTTCAAAAGAAAGGAGATATTTTAATATGACAACTTCAGAAAAAAATGTAAGGATTTGCGATAAAGGACACAAATATTATAAAAGTAGCGATTGTCCGACCTGCCCGACTTGTGAGAAAGAACGCAAACCTGATCATGGATTTCTTTCTTTACTATCGGCACCAGCAAGACGAGCGTTGGAACACAATGGAATTACTTCTTTGCAACAACTATCAACATATAGTGAAAAAGAGATTTTACAATTTCATGGTATGGGACCAGCATCTTTACCTAAACTTAGAACTGCTTTGCAGGAGAGTGGGTTATCATTTAAAAATTAAATGCCGAGAACGAGTATACTTACAGAAATGTATAATATGACTACCGAAGTATTAAAAATAAGACACATGAATAAAATGCCTGGCTTAATTGTAGCTTTAAAATAAAGTTTGAACAAATTAATGAGAATGGCGCTGATAAAAGACAAATAGAAAGAGCATGTTTTGAAAAAAGATTAATCAAAATATGCTCTTATTTCATTTAATTGCTCAAATGTTTTATAAAAAGTTTGATTCATTCACTGTTCCTTATTCTACTAACGCGCCATCTTAAATTTCCATTATTTCCACAATTAGTTATTCAGGAATATGTCCCGATACATAAAGAATGAGCACAATTCTTGCTGCAGAATTGCACCCGAGTACGGAAGTTCCTTTTTTAGGAGGAATTGTTTAACCCCTTAAGCTCATCAAAATCTGCCGGTCTACAAACCGAATTTCTAAATATAATTTCCAATCACACCTCATGAACTGACCTAGGGTCTCCAATCAGCTAGTTTTCTTTACCTACTTGGTGAAAGCTGCTCTCCAGCTGTAATTTTTCAGTATGAACGAACATATTTGCTGCGGGCATTTGTACTTGATTCTCATGGAATATAGACATAAGTTCAAACCTTACTTGCCTAGAAGTTTCAAAATACTCCTCAGGTTTAACCGAACCTATAATACAAAATTCGTACCCAACATATTTAAGACTTGGATTTAAGTCTGTAACACCAATATAGTGAAATGATTCAACAGCCTCGTCCTCTATCCTATATAGGCTTTGATCCAATTTTTCATTGCAGATAACACATACTTTTTCTAACAATTCCTTTATTCTTGTAGGATTTTCCTGATAACTTACCGTAATCCGTTCAATAACCCGCATCCAGCCTTTATTAAAATTTTGTATCGTTCTAATCTCTCCATGTGGGATGGTAAGGAGTTTTCCCGACCATTCACGAATTTGCATAAAGCGAATACTGATTTCCTCAATGGTACCTGAACTTGTTCCGTTAAAAGTAACAAAATCGCCGACACGAAACTCTTTGTCCGTTAATCTTGCGAACCCTAATATAACATCTTTTAGCATCTGTTGTGCAGCAAAACCAACGACAACTCCGGCAATCCCTGCGCCTGCAAGAATACCTTTTATATCTACAAATTGACTAATTAGATAAATAACAAGACTGATTAAAATTCCATACCTAAAAATTGACCGAATTACACTTTGAATCGTCTGTTCTACTTCTTCGTCAAAAAAACTTGACTTCCTAAAAAACCAATCAATAATACGGTTTATGACAAAGGAAAAAGTCATAAGGATCAAAGCAAATAGTATAAATCTTAAAAGTAAAAACTCCCTTACATAATTAAAAAATTCCTCAGTAAAAGTTAATAAATTCATCCATCCACTTCCTTAACTATGTATTTTGATTTTTATTCCCAGTTCATCTTCAACAACATCACCCTTTAACGAAACAACTTATTGTCACTCAACAGTTCCTTAATCGATCTTTCAATTCCAGATGTTCTTTTCCTTTTTACTATAAATATACCCCTTTAGATTATCTAAAGGGGTATAACGGTGCAATTTTTTTTAAAAAAAGTACGACTTTATTTCAAATCCACATTAATTTAAATCCAGGCGTTTTTTATACGCTAAATGTCCTGTTATGTCCTATGTCATTTCTATTGTGATTTCAGGCATGATGTCTTCTCAGTTTATATTTTATCCCGCTACTTTAGGGCAGTAATACTCCCATCTCAAAATTCGGCGGGAGCAAAGAAGTTAAGTGGGCGATAAACTGCCCGTAAAGGCCCGATTGGTAAGGGTTAATAATCAGTGGGGGATGAAGAACCCCCCCACTGATTAAAGTTTCACTTTATGAGTAGCATGCACCGATAGCAATCCTATATCATATTCGTTTTATATAGATAGAAGCAAACCAGAATATGACAAGAGATATTAAATAAATTGTCAAATAAAATTAAAAATCATATTATAAATAATACTTATTTAGAATTATTATTTTGACGTACTCATTATCAATTGTTATACTGGAAACAAATGTTCTTGAAAAAGATTCTCATTTCCGATATTGGGGTGAATATAGATGAATAAGAAGAAAATAGGTTTACTTGTGATGGCGTATGGAACGCCAGAGTCATTAGAAGATGTGGAGGCGTATTATACGCATATTCGTCACGGACGTAAGCCATCTCAAGAAGCGCTTGACGATTTAGTGGGACGCTATAAAGCGATTGGTGGTATTTCGCCACTAGCGAAGATTACAAAGGAACAAGCTAGAAAATTAACAAATGAGTTAAATAAACGTTTTTCAGAATTTGAATTTGTATGCTATTTAGGATTAAAGCATATCGCTCCATTTATTGAAGATGCTGTAGAAGAGATGAAGCAGGACGGTATTGAGGAAGCAATTAGTATTGTGTTAGCGCCTCATTATTCAACGTTTAGTATTAAAGCATACAATGATCGTGCTCGAAAAATTTCTGAAAGTATAAATGGTCCCGCTATAGAACCGATTGAACAGTGGTACGACGAACCGAAGTTTATTGCATATTGGGCAAACGAAATCAAAGAAACATTTACTAGAATTGCAGATAGGGAGAAAGCTGTTGTTATTTTTTCGGCGCATAGTTTACCAGAAAAAATTATTGCAGCGGGAGACCCATATGTGAAGCAACTCCAGCATACAGCAGATTTAATTGCTGAAGCAGCAGGTACCCAGCATTATACAATCGGCTGGCAAAGTGCAGGAAATACACCAGACCCATGGATTGGACCAGATGTACAGGATGTAACGAAAGAGTTACATGAAAAGCATGGTTATGAATCTTTTGTATACTGTCCTGTTGGTTTTGTAGCAGAACATTTAGAAGTGCTGTATGACAATGATTATGAGTGTAAAGTTGTGACTGATGAATTAGGTGTATTCTATTTCAGGCCAGCTATGCCGAATGCGCAAGATTCATTTATTGATTGTTTAGTAGAAATTGTTTCCAAAAAATTGAATGAAATAATTGACAAAAAAGTAATTTTGAATAATAATTAATTTATAATAATTTTAAAAAAGTAATTATTATCATTAAATAATAGGAGGTTCCCCTGATGAATCCAAATAATCGCTTAACAACAAACCAAGGTGCTCCAGTAGGAGACAACCAAAATTCTCGTACAGCTGGTCGCCGTGGACCGGTATTATTAGAAGATTATCATTTAGTAGAAAAGCTTGCTCATTTTGATCGTGAACGTATTCCTGAGCGTGTCGTACATGCGCGTGGTGCGGGTGCTCATGGTGTTTTCGTAACGAAAAATAGCATGAAGCAATATACAAAAGCAGCATTTTTACAAAACGCGGGAACAGAAACACCTGTATTCGTTCGTTTTTCAACGGTTATCCATGGGCAAGGCTCTCCAGAAACAGCTCGTGATCCACGTGGATTTGCTGTGAAGTTTTATACAGAAGAAGGAAACTATGATATCGTTGGTAACCATTTACCTGTTTTCTTCATTCGTGATGCAATTAAATTCCCTGACATGGTGCATTCTTTAAAACCAGCACCAGATACAAATATTCAAACGCCAGATCGTTACTGGGACTTTATGACATTGTCTCCAGAGTCTACACATATGATGACGTGGGTATTCTCTGATTACGGAACTCCAGCAAACTATCGTCAAATGGAAGGTTTCGGAGTACATGCATTTAAATGGATCAATGCAGAAGGTAAAATTGTTTATATTAAATATCATTGGAAACCACAGCAAGGTATTCGTAACTTAAGTGCAAAAGAAGTAGAACAAGTGCAAGGAAAAGACTTTAACCATGCAACTCGTGACTTATTTGATGCGATTGAAAAAGGGAATTATCCAAAATGGGATCTTCACGTACAAGTGATGCAACTGGATGAAATGGATTCTTTAGACTTTGATCCGTTAGATCCAACAAAAGTATGGCCAGAAGATCGTTTCTCATTAATGGAAGTAGGAACAATGACATTGAATCGTAATCCGCAAAACTTCTTTGCAGAAGTAGAACAAGCGGCGTTTACTCCAAGTGCAACTGTACCTGGCATTGAACCGTCTGAAGATAAATTATTACAAGGACGTTTATTCTCTTATCCAGATACACAGCGTTACCGTCTTGGGGCGAACTATTTACAAATTCCTGTAAACTGCCCGTATGCAGCTGTTCGTAATCAACAACGTGATGGTGCAATGCAAATGAATCAACAACCATCAACAATTAACTACGAGCCAAGTCGCCATGCGGAAAACCCAGTTGAGGATCCAGCATACCGCGACTCAACTATGAAGCTTGAAGGTTATGTATCTCGTGAAAAAATCGATAAACCAAACGACTTCAAACAAGCAGGTGAGCGTTACCGTTCATTCTCTAAAGAAGAACAAGACAACTTAATCACCAACTTAACAAACGACTTAAAAGATGTGCATGAACAAACAAAATTACTTGCAATTTGCAACTTCTTCCGTGCAGATCAGGAGTACGGTATGCGTTTGGCGAAAGCTTTAAACGTTGATATTTCAGCGTATGTAGGAAAACCTGCGAAATAAAAAACATTTTTAATTCTCTTTTATTCTCAAATTTAAATTGCGATATGTATCTATAAATATAAAAAGGCGACTGATTTTTTGCAGTCGTCTTTCATTTTTGTTTATGTGTAGATGATTTATAATTAATAATCTTCTTTTCTCAAGCATTTATTAGTAAAAAGCTGTGTTATTTAAAGGGGGGAGATATCGTTGAACAAGAAAAAACAAATTGGTTGCTATGCACCTCTTGGATTATCTTGTCAACCTATATATCCTCCATATCCACCCCCGCCAAATCCAGAGTGTGAACTCGTTTCTAATGAATTTTCAGGGAATTTTCTTGTGAGGATGGGCAAGTACAAAGTTTAGAACTATGGAAATTTGATGGAAAATACAGTCTCTGTATACAATAGCTCAAACAGCACAGATCCTGTCAAGATTGTTATTAACGGTATATCTACAGCAACTTTAGTTGTTTTACCTGGCAATACAACTTCTTTTACAGGAACAGAGTTTCAATCTGTTGTGATGATAGACATCCCGAATGCTTCTCTGTCTTATTTAGAGGGGAAGTATTGCTGTCAATTTACATATTGTCACTCAAAAAGTAATCGCATTTAATGTTCTTGTTTGAGCGGTAACCGTAATGGAACCAGCTCCTATAGATCTTTGAGAAAAATTCACAACAACCGTATACGTATTTGTTCCAAGCAATGTATTGTTATCAACAAATGATATTGGAATCACATCTGTTTGCGTGACAGTTGCTAGAAGGGAAAGTGTTCCTCCTAGCTGGTATGTCTCTGTTATTAATGGAGTTCCGTTTCGTTGTAATTGAATCGTAATACCGCATTGAAATACAACTGCGATTAAGGTTTGAAGTACCACTTGTAACTGTAAGGTCCCATCTATTTTTACTGGCTGTAAACTGTTTGTTGTTGTAACAGGTAATGTTAATACAGTTGTATCTGTTGCAAATGGAATTGCTACATTTCCAGTAACAATTTGTAAAGTACACGTTTGTCTGATTGCTATTATTATTACAATTAGATAAACCATTGCAGCTTAGTGAACCACAACAATTGCAACAACCCATACAAATCTTCCCTCCTTTCTCTATCGTTATTTTTTAAATAAAATATAAATTTCTAGATAAAGAAAGTATGCCAGCTTTGGCATACTTATCGTTGTTATGAAAGCGAATAGCGGCTTGTAATACAAATTTCGCCTTGATGAACGCCGGCTCCGGTTGTTGTAACGCGGATTTGGTTAAAACCGCGCTCTGTAAAGGCAGAGCTACTTTGAGCTGAAATCGTTAGTGTATCAACCACTGTAGCGCCGTTTAAAAAGTCTACTGTAACCGGGTTTGATCCAGCATCGTATTTTATATATCCGGAAGCAAAAATCTCTTGCGCAATATTATTAGCGTATATAATGGTCGTTCCGGTTCCAGTCACACTCCAAGTACTGCAAGCCTGATCTTGAACAAACACTTTGCTTGTACAACAAGAAAGTGCTGAACAACTAGTCTGTATCATTTGTTACATCCTCCCATTCTTTATGAAATTGCATACCGTGTTGTAATACAAAATTCACCTTGATAGGTACCTGGAGTTGCGACTGGTAAAGTAGTTTGAATACGATCAAAACGACGATAGGTAAATGCTACGCTCGTTCCTGTAGTAAGTGTTAAAGTATCAATAGTCCCGCCGGCCGCATCGAGAATTAATACTGTTATAGGCCCTGGCCCGACGTCGTACTTAATGAAACCTGTACCGACGATATTTTGATTTGTATTATTATTATAAAGAGTTAAAGTCAACCTGTAACTGTGGTACCAGACCAGGGACTACAAACCTTATCTTGAACATAATTTTTTTCGGGGCAACAACTTAAAGCTGTTACTGAGCAATTACACGACATAGTTCTTCCCCTTTCCTTATCACCTTTTGAATTCTATATATGTTTATGTCCATGGTTTTCTTTTGCTTGTGCAAGTACCTGTTTTGTATTTGTGACATTTTTGATTTATTAGTAGTGGGGAGTTTTGGTGATTTCTAGTTATATCTTTTAAATGCTTTACAGTGATTTTGAATACTGATCTGTTTTTTCAATCTGTTCTTTGATGCGAAAAATAAAACCTAATAATTATGTATATAAATTTTATGTTTTTCAAGTTAAATTTAAAAAATGAATTTATATATTGGTAGATTACCTACAGGTTGATTAATCTTTAGCAACCTTAAATAAGACAACTGATTTTCAGGCGCTTTGTATTTTAAAATATCTATAAGAACTTTATTTCTTTGCTACATCTTTTACTTTCTCAGTTTTAATTGGGATATCGATCTTAATGGTAAATATCTACATATATGTTAAAAACACATAGACATCCCTGCAAAGGAATATAATGCAAGGAATACTTTTGCAGAGGAGAGAAGAGATGCCTAAGAATAGGAACAATCAATTAACCACTGAGCAAATGATTAGTATTATTAGAAATGGTCTTGAAAACTCGCAATCCCCTAAACATATTATTGTTGTTGGTGCGGGAATGGCTGGACTTGTTGCAGCCTCTTTATTAAAAGGCATCGGGCATAAAGTCACAATTCTTGAAGCGAATGATAGATTGGGTGGACGTGTTCATACTTTGCGCTCTCCTTTTAGTAATGGATTATACTTTAACGCAGGACCAATGCGTATTCCTAATACGCATTCTTTAACTTTAGAATATATTAAAAAATTCATGTTACCCACAAATTTATTTATTAATAGAACTCCGCTAGATATTATTTACGCAAATGGTGTTCAAACACGTCTCAACATGTTTGAACGGAATCCGAGTATTTTGAAATATCCAGTTGTCCCTAATGAAAGAGGGAAAACTGCTGAGGAACTGTTGCTTTTCGTCATACAACCTATTATCAATTTTATTAAACAAGATCCGGAGAAAAATTGGCCACTGCTAGAAAAACAATTTAGAAAATATTCGTTGGGTTTTATCTTAAACTCCTATTTTTCAAACGGTGCAATAGATATGATTGGTGTACTTCTTGATATGGAAGCGTATATGGGGATGTCCTTTGTTGAAGTTTTACGGGAATCCATATTTTTCACATCGACAACTCATTTTTATGAGATAACAGGTGGCATGGATCGATTACCTCAATCATTTCTACCGCAATTAAAAGAAAATATTTTGTTCCATCAAAAAATGACCAAAATCGTTCAGGAAAAAAACAGTGTAACCATTCATTCTATTCATGAACAAACCTCAGGGTATTCCGCGATAACAGGGGATCTCGCTATTATAACCGTCCCATTTTCAGCTTTGCGATTTGTGAAAGTCGAACCGTATGATTCTTTTTCATATAATAAACGAAAAGCAATTCGTGAACTCAACTATATGGCCTCAACCAAAATCGCAATCGAGTTTAAAAGTAGGTTTTGGGAAAGAGTAGGTCAATATGGTGGTAAATCTATAACTGAACTACCAATTCGGTTTACCTATTATCCAAGCTATGGGATTGGTACAAGAGGGAATGCGGTGATTTTGGCAAGTTATACATGGGCGGATGAAGCTTTAACATGGGATAGCTTATCTGAAAAAGAGCGAATTCGATACGCCTTAATGGATTTAGCAGAAATTTACGGAAATCAAGTTTATTTTGAGTTCGTATCAGGTGCTTCCTTTAGTTGGGGGCAAAATCCTTATTCTTGTGGAGCTTTCACGGCTTTCGAACCGGGACAGGAATTAGAGCTGTATCCTTATATTCCTACGCCTGAAGGAAGGGTACATTTTGCTGGTGAACATACGACACTTACCCATGGGTGGATGCAAGGAGCAATTGAATCAGGAATACGGGTTGCGTATGAAGTGAATAACTTGCCGAACGTACCATAACTTGGATCATCGATAGTTGAAAAGGTTTTTGTAAGTGATAAAGACATAAGTGTAAAAACCTAAAGAGGTGAATAAATGGGGGAGAAAGTTCTATTCTTTGGTGATATAGGAATTGATGATGCGGTAGCACTTATATTTACATACTTAACCGACAAAATTGATATTGTTGGGATTGTTGCTGACTATGGTAATGTATCCCGTGAAATTGCGGCCCGAAATGTTCGATATTTAGCAGGGAAAATTGGAAAAATGGATATTAAAATTATGGGTGGTGCACAAAGATCAATGACTGGAGAAGCTCCAGTCTATTACCCTGAAATTCATGGCTTTCATGGATTAGGGCCAATCGTTCTACCTTCAGACATACCAGCTGAAGAATTAGAAAATTTCTTTGGAGTTATAGAGATTATTGAAAGATATAAAGAGGAAATTATTATTGTTAATACTGGAAGGTTAACTTCGCTTGCTACGATGTTTATTCTGTACGGAGATTTAATGAAACAAATAAAATCTTATTATATTATGGGTGGGGCTTTTTTATATCCTGGAAATGTTACTCCTGTATCAGAAGCAAATTTTTATCAACGGTCACAACACAAGGTTTAGAAACATGAAAAGACTGCAAAGCTTTCTTAAAAAAGCACTTTGCAGCCTTTACGCTTCAATGTAAAAAAGACCGTCAATGACGATTATTCTTGCTCAATTAAAGCTACCCTTCAGTTCAAGAAAAAGAAGTATGAATCAATCTGAATCAGGTTTTATCTCTCTAGCTCCTAAGATTTTTCCTGATCTTGCATCAACCTCTACAAGGAATCTTTTGTTATCTTCTGTTGAAATATAGAATTTATAAAACATTACTCCATATATTAGAGACATTTTTACACGTTCAACATTTCCAGGTACTTGTTTAAGGGCTATACCTTGAGCATAATCCATCGTTAATATTCTTTCATACACTTAAAATTCCTCCTTAAATTTTTTTTTGAAATATATTATGAAAAAAAGAAAAAAGTGCTTGTACTAATAAACCAGAGTGACAATTTTTTACTTGCATACTATTAGGGGCCCTGACGACAAAACGCATATATTATACGCTAAGGGCTGCTTTGACCAATAACGAATATTTTTGGTGATTTATCCCGCACTAACGGGCAGTAATACTCCCACCTCAAAATTCGGCGGGAGCAAAGAAGTTAGGTGGGAGATAAACTGCCCGTAAAGGCCCGATTGGTTCAACTAATAATCAGTGGGGGATGAGGAAAACCCCCACTGATTAAAGTTTCACTTTATAGGGTACAGTTCAAAAAAGAGACAACCCTTTTTTTTATTGTACAAGTTATATATTTTAAAATGTATCACTTAGCCTCTTTCTGTATTGCCACTTCACCTAATGATTTCTCGCTATACTCATAAGCCTTCTCCCCATGCATCGAAATATCGAGTCCCAGTTGTTCCTCGTGCTCATGTACGCGAACAGGAAGGAAGAAGTTAATCGCTTTAATAATGGTGTATGTCATGATAATTGTAAAAGCGTATGTTGCCCCAATTGCGACAAGCTGCTTCCAAAGAAGCACGGCATTTCCGTAAAATAATCCATCAGCGCCACCGCTATTTACAGAAGTAGTTGCGAATAGTCCAGTTGCAATACCGCCCCATGTACCACCGATACCGTGACATCCGAATGCATCAAGTGCGTCATCATATCCAAGTTTATGTTTTAAAAAGAAGACAGCTCCGAAACATAGAACCCCTCCAATCGCTCCGATTAAAAGGGCGGAGAACGGAGTGACAAATCCGCAAGCTGGCGTAATCGCAACGAGTCCAGATACGGCCCCGCAAGCTGCTCCCATTACAGTCGGTTTTGATTGGAAGAACCATTCTGCTAAAATCCATGTTAAAGCAGAAGCTGCTGCGGCGGTATTTGTATTAATGAATGCAGTGAGTGCTACGTCGTTTAGTGTAAGGGCACTACCAACGTTAAATCCGAACCAACCAAACCATAATAAGCCTGCGCCTAGAAGTGTAAATGGTAGATGGTGAGGGGAAGGGCCGTTTATGTCTTTTCGTTTACCTAGGAAAATGGCTAATACAAGTCCAGCAACCCCGGATGTGATATGGACAACGTTACCACCAGCGAAATCTAATGCGCCGAGTTCGCGAAGCCAGCCGCCAACGCCCCATACCCAGTGGGCAACTGGATTATAGACGATTGTCGTCCAAAGAAGAATGAAAATAAGAAAAGCAGAAAATCGCATTCGTTCAGCAAATGCTCCTGAAATTAACGCTGGAGTTAAGATTGCAAACATAAGTTGAAACATCATAAATAAATTGTGTGGAATAGTAGCGGAGTAGTCTGGATTTGGTGCGTAGGTTACGTTTTGTAAGCCGAACCAATCTAATGTACCAATGATGCCGTTCCAATCTGGGCCGAATGATAAAGAATAGCCGATAAAAATCCATTGAATTGAAACAATCGCCATTGCGCTATAGCTGTGCATGGTTGTACTCAGTACATTTTTGCTACGAACCATCCCGCCGTAAAAAAGTGCCAAACCTGGCGTCATAATCATAACCATTACTGTCGCTAAAAATAAAAATACAGTATCTCCCATATTCATTCTTTTCCCCTCCTATAATGTTATAAAATATTACATTTAATGTTATGATTCATATCATATTCAATAACTAATAAAAAATCAACATATTTTTCAGAAAATTTTAAATGTTATGTGAGTAAATCTAACATAGATTTTATGTAAGTGCGGTTTGTTCGAAAAATTGATATACTATTCTTACAATTAGAGAGAAGTTGGGGGATATTATGTGGAAAAGAGGAGTGTTCATTTGTTTTTGTATGATATTTGCTTTTTTGGCGCCTATGCATACACTAGCGGAAGAAAAAAGAAAGTGGCAAGATGAAGTGATCTATTCTATTATGGTGGATCGTTTTAACAATGGAGATGCAAAAAATGATAAACAGCTTGATGTCGGAAATTTAGAAGGATACCAAGGGGGAGATATACAAGGGATTATAAAGCGAATAGATTACATAAAGGACATGGGATTCACCACGATTATGCTTTCGCCAATTTTTAAAAGTAAAACGTATGATGGACATGATACGGTTGATTTTAAAAAGGTGAATGAACATTTTGGATCACTGCAAGATGTAAAACAGCTCGTGCAGGAAGCGCATAAACGAGATATGAAAATCGTGTTGCAGTTTGTTATAGAAAAAGAAGAAGCTGTGCTGATTGAATCGATACGATGGTGGATGAAAGAAGTAAATGTAGATGGAAGTTATCTTATACATAGTAAAGAAATATCTCGCGCCTTTTTAAATGAAGTAAAACAAAGTGTTCAAGGAATGAAAAAAGATTTCCTCGTTATAACTGATGGGGAAGAGGGGATACATAATGAGTATTATAAGCATATAACAGATGTTTTCACGAAATCGGATACGTCTATTAAACCGCTTTATGACGCGAGTTTAATAGAAAATGAAAAAATGACAAGTACTTTTGTAGATAATCAAGATAAGAAGCGGTTTGTCAGAAGTGCGAAAGAGAACGGATACTATCCGCCGTCGCGTTTGAAATTAGCGCTTGCGTATTTATACACATCACCAGGGCTGCCGATTGTCTACTACGGAACGGAAATCGCGCTTGATGGTGGGGATGTACCAGATAATCGCCGATTAATGGATTTTAAAACGGATGAAAAGTTTTTACAGTATGTAACGAGATTAGGAGAGCTGCGTCAACAGTTATCATCTCTCCGTCGCGGTACATTTGAGTTGTTATATGATAAAGCTGGAATGAGTGTGCTAAAAAGGAAGTATAAAGATGAAGTGACACTGATTGCGATTAACAACACAAAAGAGACACAAAAAATTTCGTTTTCGGCAAATGAGATAGGGGGAAATAGAGAATTAAAGGGATTATTAGAAGATGAAATCATTAGAGAAGAAGGTGGGAATTATTATCTCATATTGAAGCGAGAAGAAGCAAATGTATATCAAGTGAGAGAAAAAACAGGAGTGAACTGGCTTTTTATTTCTTTATTAGTTGGTGTAAATGTACTGTTTATTGCGTTTTTAATTGCGGTAAAGAAACGGAAGAAATCATAAGAGTGGATATGTTTTGATAGGGCGTGTATTGTGTATAGCAATGAAAACAAAAGCGAATTTGAATTCATTCTCTCCTTTTGTTTTCGCGTGTCAGGGGGCGAAAAAAGGCCCTGACCGCTTCTATGCAAGGTCGGATGCTCGCTCCTGCCTAAAAAGAAAGGTTTTTCATTAATAGTTCACATATGAGCTAAAAGAAAAAATCCTCCGAGTAGAGGATTTTTTTCTTTTAGCGATAGTTGATGAATTGTACATCAATTGGTAAATCAGCACCACGAATCGCTGAAATGACTGCTTGTAAGTCATCGCGGCTTTTTCCAGTAAC
Source organism: Bacillus pfraonensis (assembly GCF_050768835.1). Classification (NCBI taxonomy): domain Bacteria; kingdom Bacillati; phylum Bacillota; class Bacilli; order Caryophanales; family Bacillaceae; genus Bacillus; species Bacillus pfraonensis. The sequence goes on from NZ_JAHCDO010000006.1 coordinate 102,165, forward strand.
GCGTACTTGATCATCTTGTACTTGTGTTTTTACTTTTAATTTTAAATCTTTAATGATGTTGTTGATTTTCTTAGCGTTATCTTTGTCGATACCTTGTTGCAGTGTTGCGCGTTGACGTACTGTGTTACCAGCAGCGCTTTCTACTTTACCGTAGTCTAAGTTTTTAATTGGTACTTCGCGTTTAACTAGTTTTGAAATAAGAACGTCTTTTACTTGCTCTAATTTAAATTCATCATCAGAAGTTAAAACGATTACTTCTTTTTCTAATTTAATATCACTTTTGCTTCCTTTAAAATCATAGCGATTTTGAATTTCTTTTAACGCAATGTTAATAGCATTTGTTACTTCTGGTAATTCTACTTTTGAAACGATGTCAAAAGAACTATCTTTTGCCATAGTAAGCACCTCCAAATTAAATTCCAACTCCTATTATAGTTAATTTTGGTCAGTTGGACAAATAAAGGAAAATTCGTGTTATAATGAAGCTTTCTTTGGAATGATAAACATATAACTTTATATATAGAAGGGAATTAAAATATATGTATTTACAACCAGGATCGATTGAACAGGTAACTGTTTTACGCGAAACGGAAATTGGATATATGGTCGGATTTGATGATGAAGAGGGCTATGAAGAAGTATTTCTACATAAAAACGAAGTAGCGGGAGAAATCGAAGAAGGCGATGAGATTGATGTATTTTTATACCTTGATCATAAAGAACGAATTTCTGCCACAATGAAGACGCCGATCATTACAGTACATGACTGGAACTGGGTAAAAGTTGTAGAAGTAAAACCTGATCTAGGTGTATTCGTTGATATCGGTGTTTCTAAGGATATCTTAATCCCAGCTGATGAGTTTCCGATTTATACGCCGGTTTGGCCAGAAGAGGGCGATGAATTATATTGTACATTAAAATTAACAAATCGTGGTCGTTTAATCGCTCTTCCAGCAAGAGATTCAGATATGCAGGAGATTATCGTAGATGCAACGCCATCTATGCGTAATAAAAATGTGAACGGACGCGTGTATCGCTCGCTTCAAGTTGGTTCATTTGTATTAACGGATGAGCATTTCCGTGCCTTTTTACATCATACAGAAAGAAAAGAACAAGTTCGTATTGGCGAGCGTGTAACAGGCCGTATTATTGATGTGAAAGATGATGGTACGATTAATATTTCACTTCTTCCGCGTAAAGAAGAGGGAATGGAAGATGATGCTGCGGTAATTTATGAGTATATGGAGACACGTGGCGGAGCAATGCCATTTTGGGATAAGAGTTATCCAGAAGATATTAAAGAACGTTTTAATATGAGTAAAGCAGCGTTCAAGCGTGCGCTTGGTAAGTTGATGAAAGAAGAAAAAGTTTATCAAGAAGAAGGATGGACTTACTTTAAAAAATAAAAAATCGGAACAGGCATATGCCTGTTCCGATTTTTTATTGTTGTTGCTGTTCTGAAAGACGAGAGAATGTATCTTTCAAATCACTATCTTTTACTTTAATATCAGCTTTTTTGAATTCATCTAACAATATTTTTTGACCAGCAGTTTGATCTGCTAAGCGCTGTTCTTCCAGATCCTTACGAATAGAATCTTTTACTTCATCATATGGTTTCAATTCTTTTTTATCAGTCAATTTAATAATGTGATAGCCGTTTGATGATTTGACAGGGGCGCTAATTTCACCGACCTTTAATTTATAAGCAGCTTTTTCAAATTCAGACACCATTTTACCTGGGCCGAAGTATCCAAGGTCTCCGCCGTTTTCTTTTGAACCTGGATCCTGGGAGTGTTGTTTTGCTAACTCTTCGAATGATGCACCTTCATCTAGTTGTTTCTTAATGTCATTTGCTGTTTTTTCATCATTTACTAAAATGTGACTGGCCTTAATTTCAGGTTTATAGTTTGCTTTTACATCTTTATCTGTAATGCTCTTCTTAATGGCTTCGTTCATTGCTAATTTGAATCTAATTTGATTTTTAAAGTCATCTTCATCTTTTAGTCGGTTACTTTCTAATACTACTTTAAATTGATCACCAAATTGCTCTTTTGCTTTTTTAAACTCTTTGTCAACTTCATCATCAGATACTTTATATTTTTTTGTAATGATATCTTGTGCCATCATTTCATATAGCATATCTTTTCCGTACCGTTCTTTTAATTGTTTGTCAAAATCACCTTTTGTAATGGTTGAAACTTTTGACGTTGCAATTTCCTCTGAGCTATCTTTTGCGCCACAAGCAGATAGCATTAACGTTCCGAGCGCAGCTGTAACCATTAATAATTGTTTTCCTTTCATACGAACACCTCATCTAATTATGTTGTTGTTATTGTAAAATAGTGAAGTGAACATGAAGTGAAATTGAGATGTTTTTTGTGAAATGAAAAAGTACATCAACAATCTTGTTGATGTACGAACGAATTAAAGATGATCTGTTTTTTTAGAATAGGTACGTTTTCCTTGCTGAATATTTTTTTGTTCCTGTTCATTCTTTAGTGCGCGCTTTGCATTATTATCTCGTGCTTTTTTATCATTATCGCTCGTATGTGGCATACGTATCAACTCCATTTCTAAATGGTTGTACGTTTATCATTTCCGTTTTCGTAAAGACTATGTATACAGATAGTGGTGAACTCATGATCTATAAAGGTGGATGGAATATGGATTTGAAATTAAATTATGCTGAATTAATAAAGAAACTCATTGTTGTTATGATTGCAGGTTTGTTAAATGCAATTGGAATGAACTTATTTTTAACACCTGCAAAAGTGTATGCAAGCGGTTTTGCGGGATTATCTCAATTGCTTTCACAAGTATTAAATGATTTTGCGTCGATTCACATATCGACAGGGGTACTTTTTGCTTTATTTAATATTCCGGTTGTGATTTTAGCTTGGAAAAAGGTGGGGAAGGCGTTTACGTTATTCAGTTTTTTATGTGTTGTATTTATGACACTCTTTTTAGAAATCGTGCCAGTAAAGGCTGTATCAAGTGACATTATATTAAACGCTATTTTTGGAGGGCTTATTTCGGCAATAGGAGTAGGGATTGCCTTGAAATGGGGGGCTTCCACAGGTGGTTTAGATATTATTGCAATGATTTTATCAAAAGTGAAAGATAAGCCAGTTGGAACGTATTTCTTTTTCTTTAATGCAATTATTATCATTGCGGCTGGCTATATGTATGGCTGGGAAAAAGCGTTATATACACTAGTGACGTTATATGTATCGACACGGATTATTGATGCGATTCATACACGTCATGTGAAAATCACGGCGTTTATCGTTACGAAGAATGGTGTCGATGTAAGGAAAGCGATACAATCTCGTTTAGTAAGGGGTATTACGACTGTACCAGCAACAGGCGCATATACAAATGAAAATAAAGAAATGTTAATGATGGTGATTACGCGTTATGAGTTATATGAACTAGAGAGAATTATTAAACAGGTAGACCCTGGTGCATTTACAAATATAGTTCAAACAGTCGGTGTATTTGGATTGTTTCGGAAAGATTAAAGAGGACCGGAATCGGTCCTCTTGTTTTAATGTGTGTTAGTAATGTTTTGTAGTTGCTGTTGCATCTCACGCAGTTGTACCTTTTCTGCAGTTGAAGAATTGGCATAAGCGGACTGCAAAGCATTTTTTGCTCGATAAACGAGTTCCTGTTGTTCGTTACCGCTTGAACAAGAAACGGCATTAGAAACAGCATCTCGCGCTTGTCTAAATAATAAGTTACCCATTTAAACCCCTCCGAGAGAAGAGTTATTTCGTTCTTTTTCTGCATCAGCTAATGTACCGCGGTACGGGAATCTTGCAGCATGCTGCATAACAGCATCGGCACCTTGTTGGACGAAACGTTTTGATTTGTTCTTTTTACCCAATTTGAATTCCCCCTTATTTAGCAGAAAATAACTGACGCATCGCTGCGTCTGATTATAGTATGAGCGTTTTACGGGAAACTATAAGTAGGGAATTTTTAGATTACAATCCAAGCACCTCTTCTAGATAAAGAGCGATTCCGTCTTCTTCATTTGTTAATGTTGTGTGATTTGCGAGTGACTTTAATTCAGGAATGGCATTTCCCATTGCAATGCCATGACCTGCATATTCAATCATTTCAAAATCATTATCTTCGTCACCGAAAGCGATGATTCGTTCCTGTGGAATGTTATAATAACTAGAAACTTTTTGAAGACCAATTGCTTTATTAAGACCGCTTTTTACAATTTCAATAATCGGCCAAGGAGCACCCCATTTACGGTGATCAATTACTTCGGCGTGCATATCTGTTAAATGCTGACGAATCGCAATTGATTGTTCATCTAATGCATCAATTAATAAGCATGTTGGGTGATCTTGTAAAATGTTTAATAAGTCTCCTGTGAAAATTTTTGGAGAACCAAATTCAAATATATGCTTTTTATCCTCATCAATTTCGCGAACGTATACATCATCCATTACTTCGGCATAAATGTTTTTTACACCAAAATCAAAGCAAGCGCGAACGATTTCTTGTGCAGTGGAAAGTTCAAGTGGAGAATGGTGCGTTCCCCAATTTGCATCAAGAGGGTGATGAACATAAGCACCGTTAAAGTTAACGATAGGTGTGTTCAAACCAAGTTCTTTATAATAAGCGTGACTAGCGCGAAATGGACGTCCTGTTGAAATAACAACAACATGTCCTTGCTCTTTTGCTTTTTCAATTGTTTTCTTTGTTCGTGTGGAAATGATTTTATCGTCTGTAAGTAAAGTGCCGTCTAAATCTAATGCGATTAAATGTTGCTTTTTCATGTTTTCACCTCTTATGAAAATTTTTTTGTTTCTATCTGTATTTCCGTTTTAATATGCAGAAATAAGAGGTTGGAAAGTATATACGAAACGACCGTGCATGGAAGTTTCGTTATATATTCATCTTACGTCGAGAAACGTGTTAGTGTCCACTACTTCCTCCTGAAAATTAGAAAAGTCAATGATTTTTTCGAAAGTTCAAATAATGTTTCTTTCATTTTGTACAATTTGTGAAAAGGGTTACATTGTGTGTGCGACAAGACATATAATAAAAATGTAATCTTCTCGTATATGTTTGACTCTCCTTTGAAACTGGCCTGGAATAGGTCGGTTTCTTTTTTTTCAACGAATGATGTTTTTTCTCCTGCTTTATGATGTAAATTTATACATATGAACGGTAATCAAAAATATGACAGGTTTCCTAAACATAACAGAAAGGCTTTTTCAAAAATGGACATACTAACGGTGTAAAGATGTCATGGAAGGAGAATGAAGATGGGACAAAATCGTAGGTTTCGTTCTGGACAGAAAGCACCGAATGATGGGATATATGTAGAAATTGGTGAAACAGGGAGCATGGTCAAAGATCCACAAATGGTAAAATTAACTGCTGGTGAAAGATTTCCTGAAAATACAAATCAAGATCGTCAGTGGACGTATAAAAGAAAACCGTAAGGGAAGCCGCAATTTATATTGCGGCTTTTGTAATTGGAGAGGAAAGGTATACATACTTTTTTTGGAACAAAATTCAAATTTCATAATCAAATTCATTGTACAAAAAAGACAATTGGCGTATAATCAAATTAAAGGTCAAAGAAAGTCAAATAATCAAAAAAGGTCAAACATAAATAGGATTTCAATGTTTGGAGGTTTGTGAAGATGGACTTAAATCAAATGACAACGAAAACACAGGAAGCGATTATGAGTGCCCAGTCTTTAGCCGTATCTCATCATCATCAAGAAGTAGATACTGTTCATCTATTACTGGCATTACTGGAGCAGAAAGATGGATTAGCAGTACGTATTTTTCAAAAAATGAATGTCAATATAGAACAAGTAACGAAAGAAGTACAAAGGCTTGTTCAAAAAAAGCCATCTGTTACAGGAAGTGGTGTAGAGGCTGGCAAAGTGTATGTGACAAATGCTTTGCAGCAATTGCTTGTTACGGCAGAAGCTGAAGCGAAAAAATTGAAAGATGAATATATTTCAGTGGAGCATATACTACTTGCCTTTTGTGAAGAGAACAGCGATATAAAACGGTTATTTATAACGTTCCATATAACAAAGAATGAGCTCTTACAATCGTTAATGGAAGTTAGGGGGAATCAAAGAGTGACTAGTCAAAATCCAGAAGTAACATATGAAGCGTTAGAAAAGTATGGCCGTGATTTAGTGGCAGAAGTAAGACAAGGAAAAATTGATCCTGTCATTGGACGCGATAGTGAAATTCGCCGTGTTATCCGCATTCTTTCGCGTAAAACAAAAAATAACCCTGTATTAATTGGCGAACCTGGGGTTGGTAAAACAGCGATTGTTGAAGGATTAGCACAGCGAATTGTAAGAAAAGATGTACCAGAAGGATTAAAAGATCGAACAATTTTTGCATTAGATATGAGTGCGCTGGTGGCAGGTGCAAAATTCCGTGGTGAGTTTGAAGAGCGTTTACAAGCTGTATTAAATGAAATTAAAAAAAGTGAAGGTCGTATTCTTTTATTCATCGACGAACTTCATACAATTGTTGGAGCAGGTAAAACAGAAGGGGCAATGGATGCAGGGAATATGTTAAAACCAATGCTTGCGCGTGGTGAACTTCACTGTATTGGGGCGACTACTTTAGATGAGTATCGAAAATACATTGAGAAAGATCCAGCACTAGAACGTCGTTTCCAACAAGTGTTAGCAGAAGAGCCAACAGTAGAAGATACAATTTCTATTTTACGTGGTTTAAAAGAGCGTTTTGAAATTTATCATGGTGTAAATATTCATGACCGTGCGATTGTAGCGGCGTCTGTATTGTCTGATCGATATATATCTGATCGTTTTTTACCAGATAAAGCGATTGACCTTGTCGATGAAGCGTGCGCAACAATTCGAACAGAAATTGATTCCATGCCAACAGAATTAGATGAAGTAACGCGTCGTATTATGCAGCTAGAAATTGAAGAAGCTGCTTTAGGGAAAGAAACAGACCGTGGTAGTCAAGAACGACTCAAAACATTGCAACGTGAATTATCTGATTTAAAAGAAGTTGCAAATGGAATGCGAGCACAGTGGCAAAAAGAAAAAGAAGAAATCCATAAAGTTCGTGATTTACGGGAACACCTTGAACGTTTACGTCGTGAATTAGAAGAAGCAGAAGGAAATTACGATTTAAATAAAGCAGCTGAGCTTCGCCATGGCAAAATTCCAGCAGTGGAAAAAGAGTTAAGAGAAGCAGAAGAAACAGGAGCGCATAATGGACAGGAAAATCGTCTTCTTCGTGAAGAAGTAAGTGAAGAAGAAATTGCTAACATTGTTTCACGTTGGACAGGAATTCCAGTTGCCAAACTTGTAGAGGGTGAACGTGAAAAATTATTACGCTTAGAGCAAATTTTATCAGAACGTGTAATTGGGCAAGAGGAAGCAGTAAGTCTTGTATCAGATGCAGTTCTTCGTGCTCGCGCGGGTATTAAAGATCCAAATCGTCCAATCGGTTCATTCATTTTCTTGGGACCTACAGGGGTAGGGAAAACAGAGCTTGCGAAAACATTAGCGCAATCTTTATTTGATAGTGAAGAACAAATCATCCGCATTGACATGTCTGAATATATGGAGAAACATGCTGTGTCTCGTTTAATTGGAGCACCTCCTGGATATGTAGGGTATGAGGAAGGTGGACAATTAACTGAGGCGGTACGTCGTAAACCGTATTCCGTTATTTTATTAGATGAAATTGAAAAAGCACATCTAGAAGTATTCAACATTCTATTGCAAATGTTAGATGACGGGCGTATTACAGATTCGCAAGGACGAACAGTAGATTTCAAAAATACGGTTATTATTATGACATCTAATATTGGTTCAGGGTATTTATTAGAAGGTTTACAAGAAGACGGTACAATTAAAGAAGAATCAAGAGATCTTGTGATGGGGCAACTACGAGGACATTTCCGCCCAGAGTTTTTAAACCGTGTGGATGAAATTATTTTATTTAAACCACTTACAACAAATGAAATTAAAGGCATCGTTGATAAAATTGTCAAAGAATTACAAGGGCGTTTAACGGAACGTCATATATCAGTGGAATTAACAGAATCTGCAAAAGAATTTGTTGTAGAATCTGGATTCGATCCGATGTATGGAGCACGTCCACTAAAAAGGTATGTACAGCGTCAAATTGAAACGAAATTAGCGAGAGAATTAATCGCAGGGACAATCACTGATAATAGTCATGTCATTGTTGATGTAGAAAACAATGAATTAGTTGTGCGTGTTCAATAAAAAAAGAGTTCGGATGTAATCCGGACTCTTTTTTTTATCCCGCTTTAACGGGCAGTAAGACCCTCACTTCAAAATTCAGAAAAAGCAAAGAAGTTAGTTGAGGGTTAACTGCCCGTAAAAGCCCGATTCGTGAGGGCTAATAATCAGTGGGGGAAAAGCTCCCCCACACTGATTAAAGTTTCACTTTATCAGTGTTGTTCTACTGGTTCGTTTGGAATCGCTGCTGCAATTGCCATTACAAGTACAGCAAGAACAACTGAGAAAATAGACGCTTGTTGGAAATCGTATGTACCACCTGTCATAGAGCTAATTACATAACTCATCATATGTACAAGCAGGAACGACCAAATAAAGGCCCAAATTACACGCATCTTTTCACACCCCTATTCGTTCAATCTGTCTATATTGTAACACAATTGAAAAAAGAATATAGAAAAATATTTGTGGATTTTTCAACGCAAATTCGTATTCTGTTCATACATTATAAAAGGAGTAGTTTTTAATGTTTAGAAAATAAGGCGGGAGAATAATGAGTGTTACGGAACGTTTTTTTTACTTAGAACAAGAACCATGTGTAATTTACTTACCAGAGAAGCCGAATGGATTCGGTGTCATGCTTCTTGGCGATTACAATTATTTTATTGAGAATGGTACAAGTTTATGGACGCAGCATGCGGGGCGAGCTCATTTTTTAAATGGGCTAATAGAGAATGGGTATACAGTTTTTTCATCTAATTTATACGGGCGACACTGGGGGAATGATCAATCGGTTCGTTTAGCGAAGCGCTTGTATCATGTCGTTATGAAAAAAGAAACGTTAAACGAACAAATTCATATCGTTGCAGATGGCATGGGGGCGCTTGTGGCTCTTGAAATGATGAATCGGTACCCAGAATGTATCCGGTCTGTCGTGATGCTGAATCCATGCTTAGATTTACCTGCACATGTAGAACTTGAAAAAGAGCATAAATTTTTCTATAAAAGGCTAGTGAAAGAGTTATTGCTTGCGTATGATGTGGAGGAAGTGCAGTTAGAAGCGAAAATTGCCAAGAAATCCTTTTCTTATTTACCTTCTTGTGTGCCTGTGAAAATATTTGTATCTACACAAGAACAAAAAGCGCGTAAGCAGTTGTTACGTGAATATGAAAAAAAACGAATAAATGAAAATTGTGAGACGTCCCTATCGTTTCATTTACAACATGTAAAATATAAAATGGTTCAACATACATGTCGTTTCTTTAAAAAATATGAAGAAGATTTATGAAGCTCCAATATACATCGATGAGGAGCTATTTGTTTAGAGGAAGAAAGGGTTGGTGACATGAAGCGCGTACTTATTATAGGAGCACTTTCATTTGTAGGTTATCATCTTGTAAATAAAATGCTTGCAGAAGAAGTGGAAGTATATGGCCTTGATTTTGCTGATCTAGAAAGTATGTCAAAAGTAAGTGAAGAGAAGTTATTTTTAATTGGACGGAATGGTTTGTTTACTTATTCGTCTATAAGAGATGAGAGCGGATGGAAGACGATAGAAATCGATGATTTTGATGCGGCTTATTTTTGTTTATGTGAACCGAATCAGCAAAATGGATTTCGGAATGAACGAATCATTTTACAATATTTAAAGCGTGTGATTTATATGTGCGAAAAAAAACAAGTGAAGCTAAATGTACTTTCTTCTATTGAAGTAGCGAATCTGCAAGAGCAATCTGAAAATAAACGATTATTTATGAAAATAGAGGAAGAAGTGGAGAAAGCGAATATTCGTTATAGTGTACTTCGTGTTCCGACTTTATATGGGCCATGGCAACCTTCCTTTATGACGTACCACAGACTTATTCTTTCTGAAGTTATGGAAAAGGAATATCAGCTTGTTCAATATGAAAATGGAGCGGACCTCCTTTATGTAGAGGATGTGTGTGAGTATTTATTGGAAAATGGTAATGGTCTAGAAGATTTAGGTATCTATAATGTAATCAGTGGTAAAAAAAATCTATGGGAAAAAGGAATTCTCCTTTTAAATGCTGAGGATAAAGTGAAAAAAGTTATTAAAGAAGTAAAAAGGGAAGAGATAAAGAGTATTTGTATTATGAAAAACACACCGCTAGAATTCGGTTTAAATAAGCAACTTGCACATTTAAAACGATATAAAGCGTTATACGAAGGCCAAAACACATGTTAAACTATATAAATACAAATTGAAAAAACGATATAAAACCTTTCTTTTTTAAGTGAGAGAGAATTCGCCCATGCATAGAAGCGGTCACCTTTTGGTTTTGTAGCACCAATTTATCCCGCTACTTTAGGGCAGTAATACTCCCACCTCAAAATTCGGCGGGAGCAATGTCCAGCTCTAGCGGCTAGAATCTCCGGTCGTTTCGCCCCCTCACGAGGCAAAAAGCGCCTCTCTGCCTAGGGCGCGGGCGTCCTGCGATTCTGAGTGAGCCGCTTCCGCTTTTTTAAAGAAGTTAGGTGGGAGATAAACTGTCCGTAAAGGCTCGATTGGTGAGGGCTGATTAAAGTTTCACTTTATATGTTGAAAAATCAAAAGGAATTGATATAGTGTAGAAGTAAGGGGTGTATTACTTCTTTTATAGAAAGGATGAAGAACGATGAACGAAAAAAATATGCAGTTTTTACAAATTGCTATGAAACATTTGCCGGAAGCAAAGGCTATTTTGGATGATAATGGGATTGCGCTTGATATGGAAAAAGCCCAGCCAGTACTAGAGCTATTAATGAAAGTAATGAATGAAGCATATGAGCTTGGGAAAGCGGAAAAATAAGGTCGACAATATGTCGGCCTTATTTTTTTATTAGAAATATATTCTAGACAAATAAACATTTATGTTTTAGAATTAGTACCAAGTCATAACAATTGATATAAAACGGAGGGCTGCGATGTGAACGTAGGCATTTTAGGGATCGGTAGATATGTGCCAGAAAAAGTAGTCACTAATCACGATTTAGAGAAAATCATGGATACATCCGATGAATGGATTCGTACGAGAACGGGAATTGCAGAGAGACGCATTGCCGATGATACAATAGATACTTCATATATGGCGGTAGAAGCTGCCAAGAAAGCACTTGAAGATGCAGGGGTTAGTGGAGAACAAATTGATCTTATTTTAGTAGCGACGGTAACGCCAGATCAATCTTTCCCAGCGGTTGCTTGCGTGATTCAAGAACAAATTGGTGCAAAACATGCAGCGGCGATGGATTTAAGTGCGGCATGTGCTGGATTTATGTACGGAATGATTACAGCGCAGCAATTTATTCAAACTGGAACTTATAAAAATGTATTAGTAGTTGGTAGTGATAAATTATCTAAAATTGTAGACTGGAATGACCGCAATACAGCAGTATTATTTGGAGACGGAGCGGGAGCTGTTGTAATGGGAGCTGTTTCAGAAGGAAAAGGTATTCTTTCATTTGAATTAGGAGCGGACGGAAGTGGTGGCAAGCACCTTTATCAAGATGAATATGTTATGATGAATGGCAGAGAAGTCTTTAAATTTGCTGTTCGTCAACTTGGTGAATCCTGTCTTCGCGTTGTTGAAAAAGCCGGTTTTACGAAAGAAGATGTTGACTTTTTAGTTCCACACCAAGCGAATATTCGCATTATGGAATCAGCAAGGGAACGATTAGATTTGCCACAAGAAAAAATGAGTACAACAATTGAAAAGTTTGGGAATACGTCAGCTTCTTCAATTCCACTTGCTATGGTAGAAGAATTACAAAATGGACGTATTCAAGATGGCGATTTAATTGTCTTAGTTGGTTTTGGTGGTGGATTAACCTGGGGAGCAGTTGCTCTTCGTTGGGGTAAATAAGGACTGAGAGAAAAAGGAGTGTATTTTGTATGGGAAAGAAGCGTGTCGTAATTACAGGATTAGGAGCTGTTACACCGATTGGAACGGATGTTGAAACAGCTTGGAATAACATTAAAAATGGTGTATCTGGAATCGGACGTATTACACGCATAGATCCAGAATTATTTCCTGCAAAAGTAGCAGCAGAAATTAACGACTTTGAAGTCGAGAAATATATAGATAAAAAAGAAGCGCGCCGTATGGACCGCTTTACGCAATATGCTGTAGCAGCAGCGAAAATGGCCGTTGAAGATGCGAAATTAGAAATTACAGAAGAAAACGGTCCACGCATTGGGGTATGGGTAGGTTCTGGTATTGGTGGTATGGAAACATACGAGGAACAATTTAAGATCTTTACAGAAAAAGGGCCACGCCGTGTTAGTCCGTTTTTCGTACCAATGATGATTCCTGATATGGCTGCTGGCCAAGTATCGATTGCAACAGGTGCAAAAGGAATTAATACTTGCTCTGTAACAGCTTGTGCATCTGGAGCAAACTCAATCGGTGATGCTTTTAAAGTGATTCAGCGCGGTGATGCGGATGCGATGATTACAGGCGGAGCAGAAGCACCGTTAACACATATGGCATTTGCAGGCTTTAGTTCAGCTAAAGCACTAACATTTAATGAAGACCCAGCAACTGCTTGCCGTCCATTTGATAAAAATCGTAGTGGATTCGTAATGGGAGAGGGCGCAGGGATTCTTATCCTGGAAGAGTTAGAACATGCATTAGCACGTGGTGCACATATTTATGCTGAACTTGTTGGATACGGTGCAACAGGCGATGCATTCCACATTACACTCCCAGCCCCTGGCGGTGAAGGTGGCGTTCGTGCAATGCGTCAAGCATTAGCAGATGCAGGGCTTCAGCCTGACGATATCGATTACATTAATGCGCATGGTACAAGTACAGATGCGAATGAGAAATACGAAACGATGGCAATTAAAGAAACATTTGGTGAACATGCATATAAAGTAGCGATTAGCTCTACAAAATCAATGACTGGACACTTATTAGGCGCAGCTGGTGCTGTTGAGGCAATTTTCTCTGTTAAATCTATTCAAGATGGAGTGATTCCGCCAACAATTAACTATGAAACACCAGACCCAGAATGTGATTTAGATTACGTACCAAATAAAGCGAGACATCAAGAAGTAAATACTGTTTTAAGTAACTCATTAGGGTTCGGTGGTCATAACGCAGTGTTAGTATTTAAAAAATATCAATAGTATATTGTAGTGAGAGAGGGGGGCTTAAAACCCTCTCTTTTTTATATGGGAGAGAGCGTCCGATCATGGATAGAAGAGGTCAGTGCTTTTTTCGCTCTATGCCCTGTGGGAAAGATGTAGTTGCAAAGCCAATCAAAAGTTTTACTTTATCACTTCGCGTTCGCTCCTTTTCGTGCATATATATAGAAGAAAAGGGAGGAGTGAAGATGGGGGTTATTCAAACGGCAGATTGGTTGCGCCTTTATTATGGACGTCCCGAAAAGCTTTGTGAGAAATTTACAAAATACATTCCATTGCCAAAGGAAAGGTTGTACCATTTTTTAATTTCTAAAGGTATGTATCGTCCGGTGATGGAAGGACAAAAAGAAATTGAGCAGCTAGAAGAAAAACAGATGTGGAAAGAGCTTGCCAAGGAGTATGCAGAACTAAAGAACTGGTTACAAGGTCCAGATGTCCCTGTCTTTATTTTATTATCTGATTCATATAATCGGACTGTGCAAATGGAATATAACGGAAAAGCTGGTTTAACCATGCGTCATGTTATTTTTTTGTTTGTAAGTGGCCGAAATTCAGTGAAGGAGCTAAAAGCCTTACTTACGCATGAATATCATCATATATGTCGATTACATCAAATTGGAAAGAAAGAAAGAGACTATACATTGCTTGATACAATTATTATGGAGGGGCTAGCAGAGCAAGCTGTGTATGAAAGACATACAGAAACGGATTATGCACCGTGGACGTCGTACTTTTCAAAAGAGGAAGCGGTTCATTATTGGGAGAAGATTGTAAAAGAGAGAATAGATATAAAGAGAGGAACAAGGGAGCACGATTGTTTACTAAATGGAATGCAAATGTATCCGAAGATGCTTGGGTATGGCGTCGGATTTCATATTGTCAAAGATTGTGTGGAAGTTGAGAACGATGATACGCTTTCTTTATTGTCCTTGGATGCTATGCATATATTAAATAAAGCGAATGCTTTTACTGCTTAATAGGTGATCAATCAAAAACTTGGCGCTGCCAAGTTTTTTTGAGGTTGTATAGAAAGTTTTTGCCGTTTAGTCGATATCCTTTGTCGAATCGCCGACATATTTGAATTTGCGCCGATATATTGTGAGAAACAGTCGATATATTTGAAAAATCGCTGATAAAATTTCATTTATCTTTTCTTGCAAGAGTACGTTTTGTAATATTCCACTTTTTCAACAGTTGCCAAGTTTTTTACAGGATGAAAATGAAAGTAAGAAGTGGTGAAGAAATAATATATAATGACATAAGCCATTCGATCAAGTATAGGAGTAGTCAGGGTGCCAAGTGAAAAAAATAAATATATGCATAGAATATATTTCCTTTCATGGAATAAAAATTACAAAAAATGAACATAATGAGATGTACAAACAGTAGTGAAGTGAGGGGTAGAAAATGTTATATCTGCATGATGTATGGGTAAATTGGTTTGAAGGTGAAGAAAATGGGTATAACGTTTGTCATTTTTACGAATGGCGGAAGGATGATACGATCGAATTATTAGATCAAGTGCCATTATTAAAAGTAGATTCCACATTATATCATTACATCGAGAACGAATTATTGGAACTTCCGCAAAAACTATTGGAAGACGTACATCATAAGGCGTATATTCGTAAAAATCACGAGCGTTTGCAACAGGAGTACTGTTTTGTTGTTACAGATGGAAAAGGAATTATTGCAGTAGATTCAATTGGCTACAATGTACCGATTCGAAAAAGTAGGCTTATTCCTCGTCAAGAGCAAATGGTATATGAGATGGTAGAAAATGTACAAGCAGAAAAGTATGAGTTTCAAATGGAAGAATCACAAAAAGAATATCATATTTTATCACCATCGCCATATATTATGAATGGCTTAACGCGCAAAGAACGTCAATTAAAACAGTTGCTTTTTATGGCCCTAGATCAACTACATACAACGAAAAATCCAGCTGCGATTCGCTATTGGTATACAGAGTGGGATCCATCAGCATATGGAACGGTTCAACATATGAAATTTGAAGATGTTTGGGAGCGCCTTTATGAAGAAGCACAATATGGCTGGTCAGAGAAACACGAACAGCTATGTGAACGCCTTGTAAAAGGGCAACCATTCTTTGAAAAGTTATGGGAAATGGAAAATGAACAAAAGGTAAATTAAAAAACCACCAAATTTGGTGGTTTTTTAATTTTGTCTAGCTTAAGACGGCAAGCACTTCATGTCTAAGAACCTTCCGCATAAGAAGGCAAAGAGCGCCTTCTATGCGAAAGAACCTTAGCCAGTCAGAGCTAAACGAGCCACTTCTGCTTTTTGTATAATCTAGCTCTGGCTCCTAGCCCTTCGCGTCTAAGAACCTTCCCCACAAGAAGGTAAAAAGCACCTTCTGTGGGAAAGAACCTTAGCCACCCAGGGCTAAGCAGTCGCCTGCGCTTTTTGTGTAATCCAGCTCCAGTGGCAAGAATGTTCGGTGGCTTCGCTCCTCACATTCTGAACGAGCCACTTCCGCTTTTTAAGTTACCTACGTTTTCTGCTCAATCCCATTGCATTTTCAACTTTTCGTAGTTGTTTGAATGCAACGCGGTTTGCTTTTTCGGCACCTTTGTCAAGGATTTCGTCTAATTCAGGAGAATTGATGAGTTCGTTATATTTTTCTTGAATTGGACGAATTGCTTCTACGACTACTTGAGCTAGATCTCCTTTAAAGTCGCCGTATCCTTTTCCTTCATAGTAAGCTTCTATTTCTTCGATTGTTTGGCCGGAGAAGGAAGAGTAGATTGTTAGTAAGTTGGAAATGCCAGGTTTGTTTTCTTTGTCGTATTTTACAATGCCATCAGAATCAGTTACCGCACTTTTAATTTTCTTTTCGATTGTTTTTGGATCGTCAAGCATACTAATCATTGATTTTGGATTCGGATCAGATTTGCTCATTTTTTTCGTAGGCTCTGTTAATGACATAACGCGCGCGCCTACTTTTGGAATACGAATCTCTGGGATTGTGAAAATTTCACGGAAACGTTTATTGAAACGCTCTGCTAAATCACGAGTTAATTCCATATGTTGTTTTTGATCGTCGCCAACTGGCACAATCTCAGTATTGTAAAGCAAGATGTCAGCTGCCATTAATGGTGGATACGTAAGTAATCCAGCTGGAACGGATTCTCTGCCAGATGATTTATCTTTATACTGCGTCATACGTTCTAATTCTCCAACATATGCGATAGATTGCATAATCCATCCGAGCTGAGCATGCGCGGGTACTTCTGATTGTACAAATAAAGTTGCTTTTTCAGGATCAATGCCGCAAGCTACATATAGTGCAGCTAGGCTACGAATATTTTTACGAAGTTGTACAGGATCTTGAGCTACTGTAATTGCATGTTGGTTTACAATGCAGAAATAACAATCATGTTCGTTTTGTAATTCTGTAAATTGTTTCATTGCTCCTAAATAGTTTCCAAGCGTAATTGTTCCGCTCGGTTGAATACCAGAAAAAATAACTGACATAGGTAATTCCTCCTTGAAATTTGTATGTATTTGAAGAGTGGGGGAAGTGGATCAATATGAGCCGCCGCTTTTTATATAATCCATCCCCCTCACATTCTGAACGAGCCGCCTGCGCTTTTTATGTATACAAAAAAGCCCATTCATCCCAATGTATCTAGGGACGAATGGACCGCGGTGCCACCCTAATTATTTCACAAATCGTGAAATCTCTTTTATCCATTATAACGTCTGGATGTAACGCCAAAGCCTACTTCTTTCGGTTCGGTTTGGTGCTCAAAAGCCCATTCCATACTGTACAATTACTTGTTCGCACCGACCACAAGCTCTC
The DNA here is from genome assembly GCF_050768835.1 of Bacillus pfraonensis. NCBI lineage: Bacteria > Bacillati > Bacillota > Bacilli > Caryophanales > Bacillaceae > Bacillus > Bacillus pfraonensis. The sequence goes on from NZ_JAHCDO010000006.1 coordinate 119,386, forward strand.
TGAAATTGTTGCAATATGTACTTTTCTTTATCATTGCATACATATGAATTTATTATAATCTAGCTCCAGTGGCAAGAATACTCGGTGGCTTCGCGCCTTCCTGCGAGGCAAAAAGCGCTTCTACGTCAGGAGCTCCATCCCTCTCGCATTCTGAGCGAGCCACTTGCGCTTTTTGTTGTATTATATCATATGGAAAAACGTTTGCAAACTACATCAAAATAGTAAAGCTAATGATTGTAGAGGTGAGACCTAAGAGAATACCTGTCATGCAGATCGGGTAGGTCCAGGCGAAAGAATATGTTTTATATATTCTTTCTTTTTTATCTATTGTTGATTCTTCTTCTTCAATTAAAGACTCTACTTTTTTGTTTGTTCCAAATACTTTTTGAAAAGCGTATATCGTTATGTTGAAAAATCCCCTTTGAAATAAAAATAAAAATCCCCCTAAAATAATAAAAAGTAGCGCGATATAAAACGAAATATTTACAAAATTCAACAAATAATGCGTGGAAGCCAGGAATGCTCCAATGATAGAAGTGGTGATTGCCAATAATAGTAATATACCAGTGCGAAAATAAAGTCTATTCAAAATGTTCCCCTCCGTCAAAATATTACTAGGATTATTATACTATAAAAGTTATAATGAGTACTAGAAATAATTATTTGAAAATTATACGCAATTCTGCATTTTATTTCAATATGATGGCAGCAATGTTAAGTTATCCCTTTACAAAAAATAAAAAAAATAAAAATTTTATTAAAAATTTTAACAAAAAAACAAAAAACTATATTCACAATCGTCGTATTATATGTATAATGAAAATTGTAGAAACTTGGAGATTATTCTTTCAATTCTATCTTTTGACAAGTGAGGGTACAGGAAGTGCAAATAGGGGAGGCAGTACAACATGAAGAAAAGGATACCGCTATTACTTGCATCGACATTGACGGTCAGTATGCTTGGCGCTTGCAGCTATCAACAAGAAGATACGAAAGCAAGTGTAAAAGGATCCGGTAGCTCAGGTAAGCAAGTGCTAAATTTACCTGAATCTGCTGAAATTCCGACAATGGATACAACGTTATCAACTGATGCATCATCTTCCAACATAATGAATAACACAATGGAAGGATTATATCGCCTTGGGAAAGACGATAAACTCGTTCCAGGTGTGGCAAAGTCTTACGAGAAAATGGAAGATGGTAAGAAATATGTATTTAAATTACGCGATGATGCGAAGTGGTCTAATGGGGAACCTGTAACAGCTAAAGATTTCGTCTATTCTTGGAGACGAGCTGTTGATTCAAATACAGGTGCGAAATTTGCTTACATATTATTCGATGTAAAGAATGCCGAAAAAATTAATAAAAAAGAGTTGCCAGTCGAAGAACTTGGCGTAAAAGCAATTGATGATTACACACTAGAAGTGGAGTTAGACAACCCTGTTCCTTACTTTGTTAGCTTAACAGTATATCCAACATTCTACCCATTAAATGAAAAGTTCGTAAAAGAACAAGGGGATAAGTTTGGATTAGAATCGAATACGACGCTCTATAACGGTCCATTTGTTTTAAATGAGTGGAAACATGAACGAAGTTTCCAGCTTAAGAAGAATGAGACATACTGGGACAATAAAGTGGTGAAGCTGGAAGAAATAAACTTCAATATTATAAAGGATCGTTCAACTGCAATAAATTTATATGAGACAAAAGCAATTGATCGTGTCGTATTAACCTCAGAATTTGTAGATAAATACAAAAAAGATTCTGATTTTAAGACAATTAAGAAACCTTCCACACAGTTTATTCGTTTAAATGAAAAGAACAAGTTCTTAGCAAATAAGAATATCCGTAAAGCAATATCGATGGCCTTTGAACGTGAAAACATCGGAAAAGTTATTTTAAATGATGGTTCACAGGGGATATACGGTTTTGTTCCGAATGGTTTAGCGAAAGGACCAAATGGAAAAGACTTCCGTGAAGAAAACGGTAAGCTAATCAAAGAAGATATAAAAGAGGCTCAAAAATATTGGGAAGCTGGTAAAAAAGAACTTGGTGTTGATAAAGTAGATTTAGAGTTGCTCAACTTTGATACAGATGATGCTAAAAAAATCGGTGAGTATTTAAAAGGGCAATTCGAAAAGAATTTACCAGGCTTAACAATTTCAATGAAAATGCAGCCATTTGCACAAAAATTAAAACTTGAAGCAAGTGGAGAATATGCAATGTCGTATGCAGGATGGGGCCCAGATTATATGGATCCAATGGCATTCCTAGATATGTATACAACAGGAAATGCACAAAACAAAGTAAACTATGCAAATCCAGCGTATGACGAATTAATTAAGAAAGCAAAAGTGGAGACAGATGTACAATCTCGCTGGGATACACTGTTAAAAGCTGAAAAACAATTGCTGGATGATGCAGCAATTGTTCCAGTATATCAACCAGGAAAAGCATATTTACAACGCAGCTCTATTACAGGGTTGTTAGAACATAAATATGGTGGCGAATTTAGCTACAAGTGGGTTGAAGTAAAAAAATAAAAATGGTTTCCATCATGAATAAGGGTATATGCCTATGATGGGCAGATACTCTTATTTTAAAAAACATAAAAGTAAGAATATTTCAAACTATCTTATTGCTTTTGAGAAAAATGGGGAGGTGCTTGACGATGGGACGTTATGCATTAAAACGTTTCGTGTACATGGCTTTGACATTATTTTTAATTACTACGCTAACATTCTTTCTAATGAAATTATTGCCGGGTTCTCCACTTAAAAACCAAGAGAAATTATCACCCGCGCAAAAAGAAATTATCTTAGAAAAATACGGTTTAAATGATCCAGTACCCGTGCAATATGCGCGCTACTTAGGAAACTTAGCAAAAGGTGATTTAGGAGTATCATTCCAGTACGATAACCGTCCTGTAACAGATATGATTATTGATCGTATTGGACCATCAGCACAGCTTGGTTTACAGGCAATCATGTTAGGGACATTTATCGGTTTAATCTTAGGGATTGTCGCAGCACTTCGTAATAATACATGGGTCGATTACGGAGCAACTGTAATTTCAGTACTCGGGATGTCGGTACCATCATTCGTATTCGCAGCATTATTACAATACTTTGTAGGTGTAAAACTTGGCTGGTTCCCAGTAGCATTCTGGAAAGGCCCTGAATTTACAGTTATGCCTACAGTTGCTTTATCGATGGCGGTTATCGCAACAATCGCACGTTTTGCCCGTGCAGAATTAATTGAAGTTATGCAAGCTGATTACATTTTAACAGCAAAAGCAAAAGGGGTTAGTCAAGGCGTTATTATTGTAAAACATGCACTTCGTAATGCGTTGATTCCAGTTGTTACAATTTTAGGGCCGATGGTTGCAGGATTAATTACAGGGACACTTGTTATTGAGCAAATCTATGCTGTACCTGGACTTGGGGAGCAATTCGTTAAATCAATCCAATTGAATGACTATACAGTTATTATGGGAACAACAATTTTCTATAGTGCAATCTTCATTTTAGTTATTTTTATCGTCGATATTTTATATGGAATTATTGATCCTCGTATTCGTTTAGCGGGAGGGAAAAAATGATGAAAGATTTACAAAAATTATCTCCAGATTTATTTCAACCAGCCAATCAAAGCAATGTTGATAATGAAGTCATTGCCCGTCCGAGCTTAACGTTTTGGCAAGATGTAAGAAGACGTTTGTTTCAACATAAAGGAGCAATGTTTGGTCTTGTATTACTTGTTCTGATTACGCTTTTAGCAATTTTTGGACCGATGGTAAGTAAATATTCCTATAAAGATCAAGATCTAGGTCGCGCAAAAATGCCACCTAAAATTCCGGTATTAGAAAACGTTCATTGGCTACCATTTGATGGTACAGATCAATATGGCGTTGATCAATATGAAAAACGTGATATTAAAGAGTACTTCTGGTTTGGTACAGATGATCTTGGCCGTGACCTTTGGACAAGAACATGGGAAGGAACACGCGTATCATTATATATCGCTCTTTTAGCAGCAGCAATTGACCTAGTAATTGGGGTTGCATACGGGGGTATTTCAGCGTTCTATGGTGGACGAGTGGATAATATCATGCAGCGTATCATGGAAATTATTAACGGTATTCCGTATTTAATTATCGTTATTTTGATGGTAATTATTATGGGGTCAGGTATTTGGTCAATCACACTTGCGATGGCAATTACAGGTTGGATTGGAATGTCGCGGATTGTACGTGGACAAGTATTAAAATTAAAAAGCCAAGAATATGTATTAGCATCTCGTACATTAGGTGCAACGAACACGCAATTAATTGTGAAACATTTAATTCCGAACGTAATGGGACCAATTATCGTTATGACAATGTTCACAATTCCTTCAGCGGTGTTTGGTGAAGCGTTCTTAAGTTTCATCGGGCTAGGTATTCAGCCACCATTAGCATCACTTGGTTCTCTTGTAAATGATGGATATAAGTCAATTCAAACGTATCCACATATGATGTTCATCCCTGCGGTTGTCATCAGTATGTTAATTTTAGCATTTAACTTAATGGCAGATGGATTACGTGATGCGTTAGATCCAAAAATGCGTAAGTAAACGAGGAAGGAGAAGTAAAAATGAAAACATTGTTAGAGGTAAAAGATTTACAAGTCTCCTTTGATACACATGCTGGTGAAGTACAAGCTGTTCGCGGAGTTACATTTGATTTGAAAAAGGGAGAAACATTAGCGATTGTAGGAGAATCTGGTTCTGGGAAATCAGTTACTTCGAAAGCGCTAATGGGACTTATCCCAAATCCTCCAGGACGTATTAAAAATGGAGAAATTGTATTTGATGGTCGTGATTTAACAAAATTAACGGAAAAAGAAATGCAGCAAGTGCGCGGGAAAGAAATTGCAATGATTTTCCAAGATCCGATGACATCATTAAATCCAACGATGACAATTGGGAATCAAATTATGGAAGGTCTTATTAAGCATCAAGGAATGAGCAAAGCGGATGCTCGTAAAGTTGCTTTAGAGCTTCTTGATCTTGTTGGAATTCCAAATCCAGAAGCACGTTTAAAACAATACCCGCACCAATTCTCTGGTGGTATGAGACAGCGTGTTGTTATTGCGATGGCGCTAGCTTGTAATCCGAAATTATTGATTGCGGATGAGCCGACAACAGCACTTGACGTTACAATTCAGGCGCAAATTTTAGAGCTTATGAAAGACATTCAGCAGAAAACGGAAGCGGCGATTATTTTCATTACGCATGATTTAGGCGTAGTAGCAAACGTTGCCGACAGAGTTGCGGTTATGTATGCTGGTAAAGTTGTTGAGATTGGTACGGTTGATGAAATTTTCTACAATCCAAAACATCCATATACATGGGGATTAATCGCATCTATGCCAAGTTTAGACGGTTCAGAAGAAGAGTTATATGCAATTCCTGGAACGCCTCCAGACCTATTAAAACCGCCAAAAGGGGATGCATTTGCACCACGTAACCCACAGGCGTTAAAAATTGACTTTGAAATGGAACCACCATTATTTAAAGTAAGTGACACACATTATGCGGCAACATGGTTACTTCATGAGCAAGCACCAGAAGTACAACCGCCAGAAGTCGTTCAAAAACGAATTCTTCAAATGAAAGCAGGTGAACAACATGACTAAGCAACGTGAAAAATTAATTGAAGTAAAAAACGTGAAACAACACTTTAACGTGAGTGGTGGTGTTGTAAAAGCGGTTAACGATATTTCATTTGATATTTACCGCGGTGAAACATTTGGACTTGTAGGAGAATCTGGTTGCGGAAAATCAACAACTGGAAGAACAATTATCAGGTTATACGATGCAACTGCTGGTGAAGTGTTGTTCGATGGTGAAAACGTACATGGTAAAAAATCACGTGCAGAGTTAAAGAAATTTAACCGTAAAATGCAAATGATTTTCCAAGATCCATATGCGTCATTAAACCCACGTATGACAGTTGGAGATATTATTGCAGAAGGCATTGATATTCACGGTTTAGCAAAAAGTAAAAAAGAACGTATGGATCGTGTGCATGAATTATTAAACACAGTTGGTTTAAATAAAGAGCATGCTAATCGTTTCCCGCACGAGTTCTCTGGTGGACAACGTCAACGTATCGGAATCGCTCGTGCACTTGCGGTAGAACCAGAATTTATTATCGCGGATGAACCGATTTCAGCACTTGACGTATCGATTCAGGCGCAAGTTGTAAACTTATTGAAACAACTGCAAAGAGAAAAAGGTTTAACATATTTATTCATTGCCCATGATTTGTCAATGGTAAAATACATCAGTGATCGCATCGGTGTTATGTACCGCGGGCAAATTGTTGAATTAACAAGTAGTGATGAGTTGTACGAGAATCCAATTCATCCGTATACAAAATCATTACTATCAGCGATTCCGCTTCCAGATCCAGATTACGAGCGTAATCGTAAGCGTATCGTATATGATCCATCTCAGCATCAATACGGAAATGAAGAGCCAAAGATGCGAGAAATTCGTCCAGGACACTTTGTTCTTTGCTCAGAAGCAGAATATAAGAAGTATAAAGAAATCTATCAATAATAGAAAGAAGCGGCCGGAGAGGTCGCTTCTTTCTATTATTGGTAGAAAAAACTTTCTTTTTGGGAGGGAGAGAGGATCCGCCTAAGCATAGAAGTGGTCAGGGCCTTTTTTAACCCCATGCCGAGTGAAACCAAAAGGAGAGAATAAGTGGAATCTACTATTGGGTTCAAATAGTAAATGAAATTTTATCGACGCAAACTCAAATATATCGACTGTTTCACACAATATATCGACGATTCGACAAGGGATATCGACGTTCCGACAAAAAACGGCACAAAAAAACGGACTGGAGAAGGCTTTCTCCAATCCGTTTTCATTAACATTAAGCTTAAGCTGACTCTTCAGAAGTCTCCGGTTTAACAAGCGCATAATTTTCCCAAGCTCTACTTCTCCAGCGGAAGAACATGATGATGGCACGCGTCCATTCATCAATCGAAATGGCTAACCAAATGCCAGCAAGCCCCATGTCTAAATGGAACACAAAAAAGTAACCGAGCGGTAAACTCATTAAGACCATGGAAAATGCTCCAATTAAAACGGGGTATTTCGCATCACCTGCTGCACGCAGTGAATTAATGATGACAATATTCATCGTCCGGCCAGTCTCTAACAGAATGCTTAATAAAAGAACAGTTGCTCCTAAAGTGATAACGTGAGGATTATCTGTAAATAACCCCATTAACTGCGTGCGGAATGTTATGACAAGAATAACCATACATAACGTAACACTGATGGCCCACTTTACACTTTTCCACACGCGTACATATGCTTCGTCCTTCTCATTGCCGCCAACTAAACGACCGACAATGATCGCAGTCCCCATTCCAATCGCAATAGCGAATAGGAAAGTAAACATGGAAATGTTTGTTGCGTATTGTCTTGCAGCTAATGATTCTGCTCCTAAGTATGTTGCGTAGTATAGGAAAACAATTTGGCACGCTTGGTACATCACTTGCTCAAAAGCCGATGGGATACCAATTTTTAAGATTTTGCTAATATATTCTTTTGATAATGTAATATAGTAGTTCAATTTAACACGGTATTCCATGACGCGGTATAGTAGCCAGAAGAAGACAACAAGTGCGATAAGTCGACTGAAAGCAGAGGAAATTGCTGCTCCTTCAACACCTAATTCAGGCATGCCGAACTTGCCAAAAATAAGGACATAGTTACCAGCGATATGAATAATATTCATTCCAAGTGAAATAAACATCGCTTGCTTTGTAAATCCGTGAACGCGAATAATAGCAGCGAGTGAATTGATAATAGCTTGTAAAAAGATTGCTCCCCCAACAATGGATAAATAATTTTGTGCGTAAGCTAATACATCGCCTTGTAAATTCATTGCAGTCATCATATGTTTTGAGAATAAAAGAAAACCGGCGCTTATAACGAGCCCGACCCCTAAGTTTAATGTAACCGCTAATGCAGATATTTTTGACGCTTCCATATATCGTTTGGAACCAAGATATTGCGATACAACAATCGCGGCTCCATTTCCGATTACTTCTAGTACTAAGATTGCGATGTGGAGATATTGATTGGCAGCCCCAACGCCTGATACCGCGTCATCTGATAATGCACTTAGCATAAAAGTATCAGCAATCCCCATTAGCATAAAAAGAAAAACTTCTAAGAAAATAGGCCATGTTAAGAAGAATAAATTTAACTTTTGTTCTTGTTCTTTTTTGGACGTAATCTCTGTCATATCATCCCCCACTTTTCTGAGATACATTTTGAAACAAAATGTATCTTAACACACTTTAGCAACACTTGCATTTATTTTGTAGCTTGGTTAACGATTATTTATTAGAGTAGTATTTTTTAAATATATAAGTATGAATTGAAACCTTGATATAACCCTTTTCTTTTTGGACGGAAGAGAGGGTTCGCCCAAGCAGAGAAACGGTCAGAGGCTTTTTTGCCTCATGCCGCATGAAACCAAAAGGAGTGTAGGTCTCTTTTTGGTTTCAAAGCTGTAATTTGTATGTGGGAAAATCGCGATAGATTAATATAAGATGCAGGAAAAAACGATAGAGTCGCTACAGATTGATTTTATTTTAAAAGAGAATAATTATACAAAAAATATTATGTAATATAAAATTAATTATACTTTGATAATTTTGATAATTACAAAAATGGGTGAATTTAGTATTTTAATCACCAAAATACGCAATATAAAACGTTTACAGAAAATGAAATGTTAACAGAAAATTTTAATAAGATAGAAATATAAATATACAAAGAATATATTTATGTGTATAATATGAATTATTAGAACATACATATATTTCTTTCTGTTTGAAAATGAAAGGGTTAACATTTTGGGGAGGGGTAGCAGAATGAAGAAAAAAGTACCAGTTTTTGTAGCATCGACATTGGCAATGAGCATGATGTTAGGGGCATGTAGTTATCAAAAAGATGAGCCAGGGGCGAAAGCAAAAGGGGAGAAAAATACAGGAAAACAAGTCATCAATATGACGGAAACACAAGAAATTCCAACGATGGATCCAGCGTTATCAGCTGATGCGGTATCATCACGCGTGATGAATAATACAATGGAAGGGCTATACCGCCTTGAAAAAGGAGATAAGCTCATTCCAGGTGTAGCGAAATCAAGTGAAAAATCAGCAGATGGTAAAAAGTATACGTTTAAATTGCGCGAAGATGCGAAATGGTCTAACGGAGACCCTGTAACAGCGAAAGACTTTGTATATGGATGGCAACGAGCGATTAATCCTGATAAAGCAGCGGTATCAGCATATATTATGTTTGATGTAAAGAACGCGCAAAAAATTAATAAAAAAGAAATGACGTCAGATCAACTAGGTATAAAAGCCATTGATGATTATACATTAGAAGTAGAACTTGAGCATCCAGTTCCTTATTTTGAAAACTTAATGATTTATCCTCTGTTTTATCCTGTAAATGAAAAGTATGCGAAAGAACAGGGAGACAAGTTTGGTTTAGAAGCAAATACAACATTATATAATGGACCGTTCGTATTAAGTGAGTGGAAGCATGAGACAAGTTTCAAAATTAAGAAAAACCCTTCATATTGGGACAATAAAACAGTGAAGGTAGAAGAAGTGAATTTTAATATTGTTAAAGATTTAGCAACGGCGATCAATCTATATGACACAAAAGCAATCGATCGTGTTATTTTGAGATCTGAGTTTGTTGATAAATATAAAGGGGACAAAGATTTTAAAACTGCACAGGAAGCTTCTGTATTCTTCCTTCGTTTCAATCAGAAAAGTGAAGCTTTAGCAAATAAAAATATTCGTAAAGCAATTTCTCTTGCTTTTGAGCGTAAACCACTTGTTGATACGATTTTAAACAATGGCTCTACTGAAGCGACAGGATTAATTCCAAGCAAATTTATTACAGGACCAAATAAAAAAGACTTCCGAGCTGAAAATGGCGAGTTAGTAAAAGCAAATGCAAAAGAAGCCAAGAAATATTGGGAAGCAGGTAAAAAAGAATTAGGGAAAGACAAAATTGAAATTGAGTTATTAAATGAAGATGTAGATTTATCTAAGAAAACAGGAGAATATTTAAAAGGGGAACTAGAAAAGAACTTACCAGGTTTCACGCTGAAAATTAAGCAACAGCCATTTGCACAAAAGCTTAAACTTGAGGAAAACGGAGACTATGACATGACATTTGCTGGATGGAGCCCAGATTTCCCAGATCCAGTAACTTACCTTGATATGTTTGTCACAGATGGTGCGCAAAATAAAATGAAATATTCTAATCCGAAATACGATGAAATTATTATGAAGGCAAAGACAGATGGTAGCGATGTAAAAGCGCGCTGGAATAGTTTACTTGAAGCAGAAAAACTGCTGATGGATGATGCGGCAATTGCTCCTGTATACCAACGTAGTGCAGCTTACTTACAAAGAGGAACGGTTAAAGATATTTATAAGCATAATTACGGCGGAGACTTAAGCTTCAAATGGGCATCAGTTGAATAATTATCAAAAAAAGAAGCAGGTATGTTCCTGCTTCTTTTTAATACGTACGTTTTTTATAAATCCCTTTTCCACCAACTTGCTTCCAACCAGATTGTACTTCTGCACTTTTATCAACAAATTTCATTTTTTCTTTCCGGCCAAATAACCTTTCACCAATACCATTTGTAATGACGCCAATCAATGCTGTGATTCCAATGACGAGGGCAGCGACAATGGCAAAATCAATAAAGAAAGCAACCATATGGAATCCCCCTTTGCCTGTCTATATTTTTATTGTATGAGAAAAAAAGTTAAAAAGAAAGAAAAGTTAGAAAATAAATATTTTACTTGAAAATAGTCTATATAAATCCAAATTAAAAAACGAACATCAAACCATTCTTTTTAGATGGGAGAGAGCATCCGGCCATGCATAGAAGCGATCAGTGCTTTTTAGCCCCATGTCAAGTGGGAACAAAAGGAGAAAGCGAGTGGAGATCTTCTTTTGTTTTCATAGCCGCGACTTAGGTGCTTGAGAATCAAAATGGATATATATATGTTGGAAAATCAAGTTGTCTATATATAGACAGTAACTGGGAGATTTGATAGAATGAAATAGAACGAATGTTCCTTTTGTTGATATGTCTTACATTTTACTGCTGTTTTGTGATGAAAAGAGTAAGAAAACGCTATCTTTAGCAACTGGTTGATTGGATGGACAGCTTCTATGAACATGTTAAGAAGTAGCAGGAAAGGGATATATGTTAATAAAACAGAAGGATTTGTTCCATGAAAATTTCAGCTTAATAAAAGATGAGTTTTCCTATTGGAAAGGAAATTTACTGTATATTTCTTTCAGAATCTATTGTATAATGATTATAGAAGTTACTTATTTAAAGTAATTGTTGTTTAATAAGAGTTACTTGCTTAAAAGTTGTTGTTTACATGTAAGGCGATTTTTCATTTTGCTGTAAGACAAGTCATAGTGAAGAATTGCTGGAAAATAGAAATTTAAACTGTAATTAGTACAGAATTTGTACTCTTTAAGGAGAGTGAGTCTTGTATGGTAACACTATATAGTTCTCCAAGTTGTACGTCTTGTAGAAAGGCGAAATTATGGCTAGAGGAAAATCATATTCCTTATACAGAACGTAATATTTTCTCCGATCCATTAACGATTGAGGAAATTAAAGAAATTTTACGCATGACAGAAAGCGGAACGGATGAGATTATTTCCACTCGTTCGAAAGTTTTCCAAGAGTTAAATGTTAACTTAGAATCTTTACCACTTCAAGATTTATATAAGATGATTCGTGACTACCCAGGCATTTTACGTCGCCCGATTATGATTGACGAAAAACGTCTTCAAGTAGGTTACAACGAAGATGAAATTCGTCGCTTCTTACCACGTACAGTAAGAACCTTTCAATTACGTGAAGCACAGCGTCTTGTAAATTAATATTATAAGTTTTGTATATGAAAACCTTCTACCTAACAGTAGAAGGTTTTCGCATACATATATTTATTATTGTATATAACTTCATTTTTATTTTCCAACGTATAAATCAAGGCTTTGAAAATAAAAGAAGCTTTCCACTCATTTTTCCTTTTCCTTTTCCTTTTACGCGGTATGGGGACCCGCTTCTATGCATGAGCGGACGCTCTCTCCCACCCAAAAAGAAAGGTTTTTTGCATGTTTTACTTTGCATTTCCTAATCTGATATGCTGAACAATAAACCCAATAGCTAATACTGTGAAAATAAAGAGGAAGGGTATACTTGTTGTAAAGGTAGGGTTATGTTGGAAAAAGTTTGCAAGCCTTGTTTCATGGGTAATCATTCTTCCAGCTGTGTAAGCAAGAATGGCTCCTCCGCAATAAATGAGAAAAGGAAAGCGTTCCATAAATAGTAAGATGAGCTTGCTTCCCCAAATAATAATGGGAATGGAAATTAATAATCCGATAATTACGAGTGTGAAATTTCCATGAGCGGCCCCAGCAATCGCAAGGACATTGTCAAAACCCATAACGAGATCCGCAAATACAATCGTACGAATCGCTTGAAATAATGTTGTTTTCCCTTGTATAGAAGAAAGGTCATTGCTATTATCGGTAAGTAAATTTACGGCAATAAGTGTAAGTAAGATGCCACCAATAAGTTGTAAGAAAGGAATGTCGAGTAAGTACACGGCAAGAATGGTAAGGAGAATTCGCAGTACGATTGCTAGGACCGTACCAATAAAAATAGCTTTATTCCGTTTAGATTCAGGTAAGTTTCGGCTTGCAAGTGCGATTACAATTGCATTATCACCGCCTAATACAACATCGATACCGACAATCATTAGTATAGATGTCAAAAAATCTAACTCCATTATTTTGCCTCCATTTATTCTGTTTTAATAAAGAGTACAGTTTGGATATATGTATGAAACGAAAAAGATTGACCAGCTCTACTACAATTGTACGGTGCTAGGTGGCAATGTATGTCCAATTTTTTAGCTGGTAATACTTTCACATGAAAATTCGGCAGAAGAAAAGAAGTTAGGTAGCGGCTGATTAAAGTTTTGCAGGAGGGAATGAGGGCGTTTATATCGTAAGTGTGTATAGTGGAATATATAAGGGTTAGGAATTATAATGAATTAGTGCAAGATAATCTAGGTGAATGACTGTTTTTGTAAAATAAAACGATTTTATTTCCATTCTGGAGAATCTTATCATAAAATGAAAGTACAAGAATCTATTGATTTGTCATATGAGTGGGGAGTCCCTTCATAACAATTCCAAATAGGAAGGGAGAGTTGGATTTTGGACATTGAAAGAATTAACGATCATACGATGAAATTTTTTATTACGTACGTTGATATAGAAGATAGAGGGTTTAATCGAGAAGAAATTTGGTACAATCGTGAACGAAGTGAACAATTGTTTTGGGAAATGATGGATGAAGCTCGTGATCACGATGATTTCTTTATTGATGGGCCATTATGGATTCAAGTACAGGCACTTGATAAAGGTATTGAAGTACTTGTAACGAAAGCGCAGCTTTCAAAAGATGGACAAAAATTAGAATTACCAATAGGTCTAGATAAAATTATTGATATCCCTCTAGATGAGCGAATTGAATCGCTATTTCAACAAGAGTTAGAGGAAGAAGTAGAAGTAGAAGCGGGGACACCCTTTAACGAAGATGGAACGTTTGGCTTTTTAATTAAATTTGATGATTTTGAAGACGTCATTTCGTTAAGTCATCGTCTTATATTTGAAGATATAAAAGATGAACTATATTCGTTTGAAGACCGCTATTATGTATATGTTGAATTTGATGAAGTGCTACACGATGAAGAAGAAATTGACCGTATTTTAAGTATTATTTTAGAATATGGGGAAGAATCTACTTTAACGGTTCACCGTGTAAGTGAGTACGGCAAACAAGTTGTTAAAGAACATGCACTTGAGACGATTCGCAGTCATTTTCCTTCTAAGACGTAGGCCGATTTCAATATTATGAAATCGGCTTTTTATATGATAGGGCATGCTAATAGTGTGTGCGAAAGATAAAGAGAGACGAGAAAATATGGGATGTAGATCAAACTACATGAGTACCAGACTTTTTGAGTATCCTCTAATAGTAGAAAAGCTTTGTACGTAAGGGGGGTAGGAATGAAAAATACATTAAAGTTACTTTTCTTTTTTCTAGGTTTATTTGCAGTGTTTGTTTCATTACGAATATTTATTGATGTAGCGTTTTATTCGGATGTTATAGGCATGAAAAATATTTCGTTTGTAGGAATTATAAGTATTTTATTTACTGTTTCTGCATTTTTAATTGGCTGTGTGATTTTCTTGGAAAACAGGCATCCATCTAAAACATTGACATGGCTAATTGTACTAGGGATTTTTCCTGTATTTGGCTTTTTTGCGTATTTACTTTTTGGACAAAACTTTCGCCGAAAACGAATGTTTCAAAAGAAGGCTCTTTTGGATGAACAAGCTTTCTTACAGTACAAAGGGCATGAAGATTACCAAGAACGCATTTTACAGAATCATAAACATCAAGAATTACTATTTCGTCTCGCAGATAGGTTGGGTGCTTTAAACATTTCATTTCAGACAGAAACAAAAGTGTTAACGAATGGTGATGAAACGTTCCAAGCCATTTTACAAGGTTTACAAAAGGCGAAGCATCATATTCATATGGAATATTACATTGTACGTGACGATAAGCTTGGCACACAAATTAAAGATATTTTAATTGAGAAGGCCAAGGAAGGGGTTACTGTCCGTTTTTTATATGATGCGGTTGGCAGCTTTAAGCTATCAAACGCTTATATTAATGAATTAAACGGTGCAGGTGTCGAGATGATTCCATTCTTTCCAGTAAGGTTTCCGATTTTGAACGATAAAATTAATTATCGAAATCACCGGAAAATTGTTGTCATTGATGGGAATGAAGGATTTGTAGGCGGACTTAATATTGGTGATGAGTATTTAGGAAAAAATAAATATTTTGGATTTTGGCGAGATACGCATTTATATTTACGAGGTGAGGCGGTTCAAAGCCTACAACTCATATTCCTGCAAGATTGGTTTTATATGACGGGTGAAGCTGTATTAGCACCAGAATATTTGCAGGCGCAAGCGGTAGATGGAGATCATTGGGGTGGTGTCCAACTTGTTGCAGGCGGGCCAGATAATAAATGGGAGACAATTAAGCATCTTTATTTTGCAATGATTGCTTCGGCAAGAAAGTCTATTTGGATTGCTACACCTTATTTTATTCCGGACGATGATATTTTATCTGCATTAAAAGTGGCAGCTCTTGCTGGTATTGATGTCCGTTTATTAATGCCGAGTAAACCGGATAAACGAACTGTGTTCTATGCATCAAGGTCTTATTTCCCGGAGTTATTAGATGCAGGCGTGAAAGTATACGAATATGAAAAAGGTTTCTTGCACAGTAAGATTGTCATTGTTGATTCTGATTTAGCTTCAATTGGGACAGCGAATATGGATATGAGAAGTTTTCATTTGAATTTTGAAGTGAACGCCTTTTTATATGATACAAACAGTATTCGAAAGCTTGTTAAGGATTTTGAAGAGGATTTACAAGTATCGAGTGAAATTCATGTGGATCGCTTTCATAAGCGCCGTCTTCATAAGCGAATTGTGGAATCGACATATCGTTTATTATCACCTTTATTATAAGGGGGATGTTCTTACAAGGACGTCCTCTTTTTGTTTTGAAAGGAATTTGTAACAAATTGTAGAATAGAAACCAGTATAGAAAGGATGTGATATGATGTTTGTCGCAAGGAGAGAGAACGGTGAAAAGGTTCATCTTCTTCATAACCAAGATGAAAAGAAGTTGCAAATCATGCGAAAGAAGGAACGCTTCTTTTGCCCGGTTTGCAGGCGAGAGGTGCAACTCAAGTTAGGAAAGCAAAAGAGGTGGCATTTTGCTCATAAAAAAGTAAATCAGTGCCTCATTTCATCTGAGCCAGAATCTGCTTATCATATGCGTGGGAAGGAACAATTATATAGTTGGCTTATATCACAAGGGTTCCATGTAGAAATTGAACATTATCTTCCGGAGATTCGGCAAAGACCGGACCTCTTTATTGAAAGGAATGGAAGACAGATTGCCATTGAATATCAATGTGCCTCTTTATCCACTGAACAATTATTAAAACGAACTCGTTCCTATTGGAAAGCAGGAATACAAATCATTTGGATATTAGGTGGAAATCAAATGAAAAGGCACTCTGCTTATTGGATTTCATTATCCTCGTTTCACTTTCTCTGCATACAATCTTATCCTCAGCCTTCACTTCTCTTTTTTTGTCCCAATGAAAAATCATTTATCAAATGCGAACTTCTTATTCCGTTTTCTACAAATGTTTATTTTTCTCATAGTATGTATCTCCCGCTGCGTACCGTTACTTTTGAGGAACTCTTTTGCGAGGCTCCGATTACGAAAGAACGGCTAGAGCGGGAGTGGCAGAATAAAAAAAACTACTTTCGAACGAATGTCCTTCCGATTTGGAATTATAATCATAAATCACTTTTACACCTCTTATATCAATATCACCTTTCTCCCTCTTGTTTTCCATCTGAAATTGGTGTTCCTCTTCCGTCTGCATTTGCATTGCAAACACATCCTTTTATATGGCAAGCTCTTCTTTGTATAGACTTCATTGGTAAATTTAAAACTGGAGAATACTTTTCATTACATGCTGTTTTTTCCTATGTAAATAAAAGACGGAGTATTCAGCGGCGCACGTTACCGTATTTTCCGCAATATGTATGGCAATTTGCAATCGTAGAATATGTAACGTTTTTATGTAAAGTAGGGATGATTGAGAAAGTAGACGTGCATAAATACCGAAAGACGAGGCAATTTACGATGCCGAAAACAGAAGGAGAAATAAAAGAGTATGATGCGATTTGTTTGTCGCATGCGTTATCTTTGTTCGAAACAAAGTACAACATGGGAAAAGGAAAAGCGGATATAATAAAAGAGTACATGGAAGGATTTACATAAGAAGAATCGAATTGTACTTTAGATAGAGATTAAAAGGAGGTATATTTTATGTCTGAACAAACAACAGCAAAAACATTGCCAGACCGCAGTGAGATTGAAGAAATGAACACATGGAGATTAGAAGACATTTTCCAAACGGATGAAGAATGGGAAAAAGAATTTCAAGCAGTGAAAGAGCTACTACCAAAGTTAGCTGAATTTAAAGGAAAACTTGGTGATTCTGCTGATTCATTATTAGAAGCTTTACAATATGAAGATGAAGTCTCAATGAGATTAGGAAAATTATATACATATGCTCATATGCGTTACGATCAAGATACAACAAATTCTGGTTATCAAGCGCTAAATGATCGAGCAACAAACTTATATTCGCAAGCATCCAGTAGCATGGCGTATATCGTTCCTGAAATTTTAACAATTTCAGAAGAAACATTACAATCATTCTTACAAGAAAATAAAGAATTAAGCGTATATGAACATGCGTTAGAAGAAATTACACGTCAGCGCCCGCATGTATTGTCCGAAGCAGAAGAAGCATTGTTAGCAGAAGCAGCTGAAGTAATGAGCGCATCAAGTAGTACATTTGGTATGCTGAATAACGCAGACTTAAAATTCCCATCTATTAAAGATGAAAATGGCGAAGAAGTAGAAGTAACACACGGCCGTTATATTCAATTTTTAGAAAGTGATGATCGTCGTGTTCGTCAGGATGCGTTTCATGCTGTTTATGAAACGTATGGAAAATACAAAAATACATTTGCAAGCACGCTTAGTGGTGCGGTGAAACGTAATAATTTCAACGCGCGCGTTCGTAAATATGATTCTGCACGTCAAGCTGCGTTAAGTAATAATAACATTCCTGAAACAGTGTATGATCAACTTGTTGAGACAGTAAATGATAACTTACATTTATTGCACCGCTATATTGACATTCGTAAGCGTGCATTAGGTCTTGATGAACTGCATATGTATGACTTATACACACCGCTTGTACCAGAAGTGAAAATGAATGTGAAATATGAAGAAGCCCAAGAAATTTTATTAAAATCATTAAACGTTCTTGGTGATGAGTATGTTGAAATTTTGAAAGAAGCATATGAAAATCGCTGGGTAGACGTGTATGAAAACAAAGGGAAACGAAGTGGAGCATATTCATCTGGTGCATATGGAACAAATCCGTATATTTTAATGAACTGGCATGATAATGTAAATAATTTATTTACACTTGCACATGAGTTTGGGCATTCTGTGCATAGCTACTATACAAGAAAAACACAACCACATGTATATGGTGACTATTCCATCTTCGTTGCGGAAGTTGCATCAACTTGTAACGAAGCAATTTTAAATGATTATTTATTAAAAACGACAGAAGATAAAAAAGAACGTTTATACTTATTAAATCATTATTTAGAAGGATTCCGCGGAACTGTATTCCGTCAAACGATGTTTGCTGAATTTGAACATATCATTCATAAAAAAGTACAAGAAGGCCATGCAGTTACGCCAGATATGTTAACTGAACTTTACTATGACTTAAATAAAAAATACTTTGGTGATGCTTTAGTCATCGATAAAGAAATTGGTTTAGAGTGGTCTCGTATTCCGCACTTCTATTACAACTATTATGTATATCAATATGCAACAGGATTTAGTGCGGCAACAGCGTTATCAAAACAGATTTTAGAAGAGGGACAACCAGCAGTAGAGCGTTATATTAACGAATTCTTAAAAGCTGGAAGCTCTGATTATCCAATTGAAGTGCTGAAAAAAGCAGGAGTAGATATGGCATCTCCAGAGCCTGTTAAAGAAGCACTACAAGTATTTGAAGAGAAGTTAAACGAATTAGAAGTGCTATTATTTGAGGGTAAGTAATAGTGAAAGAAGAAAGGCGGGAGTGGAAATTCTCGCCTTCTTTCTTTTTAGCTATGTTAAATAATATTGTTAATTTCAGAAAAAAAGTAAGGGAACCCCTATTTATCCCGCTACTTTAGGGCAGTAATACTCCCACCTCAAAATTCGGTGAAAGCAAAGAAGTTAGGTGGGAGATAAACTGCCTGTAAAGGCCCGATTGGTGAGGGCTAATAATCAGTGGGGATGAGGAAAACCCTCACTGATTAAAGTTTCACTTTATCAATTTCATCTTAACTAAGGTTTTTGAAAGAGTTTCAGTTGTTTCATATAGTCAACAGAGAAATTTAACATAACTTTCTTTTTAAAAGCCTTTGAACCGCTTTCTATGATTGAAATAAGAGAGGCTAATGACAATGATTGCGAATAAAAGCGGAAACGCAATAATTTTTGGAAATGCTTGTAATAGGGAAAGAATGTACAGAAAAAAAGAAATACAAATACAAAAAAGTAGAAAGAAGATATGCGTTTTTTTCATAAAATCCCTCCTAAAAAGCTTCTTTTTAAAGCTTATTCAGGAATGAAAACGTTTAGAATGTGACAAAAGTGTGAAATTCGACAAAAAGGGTTGTCATCTGACGTCGAATCTTGTAATATAATAGACGTGAACGAATTCACATACAAACATATACCCCTTTGTTTGAACGTGAAAATTTCTCCCATCCCCTTTAATATTTTTATAAGCCGTAAAGAAAAAGACCTGGTATTTATACCAGGTCTTTTTCTTTTGCAATCCATTTCCAATAACGTTCACATTTTACTTCAATCATTCGTACTTTTCTTTTTAATGATAATTTTTTAAGCTCTCGTTCTATTTCTTGCTGCGAGCAGTCATAGATAAATGCAATTTCTTTAGAAGACATAAATTGTACCGTTTCTAGTAATGCTTCTAGTGGTGGTAGAGGTGCTGGCTCAATGTCACATTTTACAATTTCTTTTAAGAGTTGTACGTATACATCATACGAATAAATGCCCGCAATCTTAATACCTTCCTCATCGGAATTTGCATGAAAGAATACAAGAGAAGGGATTTCGGTAATGTGCATTTCATTTGTGAACTTTAAATCGCATTGGAATGCTTTTTTTGCACTAGTCGAATGCAAATCTTTTTTAAATTCTTCTACATCAATACCGCTTTGCTCTGCGCACGTAAGTAGTAATTCCAAATCTGGTTTTGATACATTTTCAAGAAAAATGTATTCTTGGAGTTTCCGCAAAAATTTTGAACCTGCTTTTCGGCCTTGTAACTCAGCTGCTTTAATTGCAATAGAAACTAAATACGGTGTAGATGAGGCATCTTGCATATGCACTTTTCCATCGCATGAAAAACCTTGCAAACTTGTTGTTTTTTCCCACACAAATCGAATATTAGCAGGTTTATTCCATTTGTGTGGGGAGGCGATTGCCCCTTCCACTTTGCCGGTTAATATGTGCCGAATCGAAAAATATTTTCCGTATTCGAGCCATAATTTAATCATAACTGGTTCGATTTCCCAGCAATCCATGCAAAGTGGATCAATAAACAAATAGGCTTCTACAGACTTATGTTCGCACTTGGAAAGAGAAGGAATGCGCATATGCTTTGCTTCCTGTTTATCCATTACTCTTCACCTGTTTCGTTTGGAGTGTTGACCATATGCTGCGCAGTTAATCTTAAACGTTCAAAAACAAATTCTCGAATCTGTCCGTGTATCCCCGTATCTTCCATCGCTTGCTCCATACATGCTAACCAGGCTTTTGCTCGCTTTGGTGTAATCTCAAAAGGGAGATGGCGTGCTCTTAGCATAGGATGACCGTGTTCTTCTGTATACAAACTTGGCCCACCTAAATACTGCGTTAGAAATTGCTTCTGTTTCCTGGCTGTTTCTGTCAAATCGTCTGGGAAGATGGGAGATAAGTCAGGGTGTTTACTGACATAGGAATAAAACGTATCGACTAATGTTGCAATGACTTGTTCACCGCCAATTGCTTCAAATGGTGTCATCGGTTGCTTGTTCATCCTGTATAAACTCCTTTTTCCATCAAATGTATATCTATTGTAGCAATGGATTGTCACGAAGAGCAACTAAACAGCTCTGGGACAACCTTTTGCTCGTTTTCTCCTTAAAATAAAGCGAAATTGATGTGGGCTGGCTAACCACCAGCGAGAAAATCGTTCGCTGATGGAAGTTTCACTTTACCCCGCTCTAACGGTCAGTAACCTTTCTTTGCAAAGTAGAAAAAACAAAGAAGCTGAGAAAGGACTGCCCGTAAGAGCCCGATTGGTGAGGGCTAACCATTAGTGAGAAAACCGTTCGCTAATGGAAGTTTCACTTTAGCGTTCTTCGTTTTGTTTTGCAAGAAAAAAGCGTTGTACTTTATTTTTCGTATGGCGAACAGGTATATGATATTTGTTCAATAAATTGAGGAAATTCACTTTACCTACAGCCTCATCTTGCACTTCATATTCAAGTTCATAATCATCGTGATTGTAATAGAAACTATGATCAAATACAAGCGTGCCGCCTTCAAATGTAATTTCTGCTCGCTCTGTTGTTAAGCTTCCCATATAAGCTAAAGTAGAAACAGGGATTTGCATTGTATGTAGTTGATCTAGTACAGGGCCCGCAATGAGCTGATTTGTTTTCATCATTTGTTGTGCTTCTTCTTCTGTTACAGATTGATGAGTTTCCAGTAATCCAATTTCAGCTGGTTGTTTTAAAGTTAATGTATAAGCTCCGCTTTTATGACGAATACGAAGAGCAGAGCCTGCTGCTTTTAAAGAAAAATGAGGTGTTTCAAAATAATGATTCACTTGTTGTGCAAATGACTGGATAGAAAACGCATCACATAATGTTTGAAATTCTTCTTGCGTTACCATATTTTTAAATTCAATTTCAATTTCTTGTGTCATTGTATAGGCTCCTTCTGAAAAGTAATTCTTTAGACATTATCGCTTTTTCACAAATTTGGTTCAATGTTTTATTTGTTTGCGTCTATGTTATGATACAATAATAGTGTGAAGTAAGACAGGAAGTTGATATGGAGGAGTTAGAGCATGCAAAATAAAATTCAAGTTAAGAGCGTAGAAGAAAGAGAAAATGCTCTTATTTTTTGTGCAGAAAATACTGAAATACAAGTGGAGGAGTTAAAAGCACGCAATCACGTACTTGTAGACTCAGATCATTTATCATTTTTATATATTTTAGAAAACGAATCAGCTTTTATTTATGTAAGCATTCCGCATACATGCTGGGAAGCAATGAATGGTGCAATGAAGAGTGATAAAGCAATGTTCGTTCGCGTAAATAATACTGAAATTGAGTTAAAGCAATTGAAAGAAGAAGTGGAATATTTAATTGAAAATATTGAAGGAAATGCAAATTACGGAGACGAACTTGTAACTGCTGTAGAAAAGGTATTTCTATAAGCAAATGGATTGACTTTGGTGGTGGTTGAAATGAATCGTAATTGGGAAGAATTTTTAGCGCCGTACCACCAAGCGGTGGCAGAGCTAAAAGTGAAGTTAAAAGGAATGCGTTCTCAGTTTACAATGTTAACAGAACACTCTCCGATTGAGTTTGTAACCGGCAGGGTAAAGTCAGTTGCAAGTATTATTGATAAGGCAGAAAAACGAAATGTACCGCTTGACAGGCTAGAAGAAGATATGCAGGATATCGCGGGCCTTCGGATGATGTGTCAATTTGTGGATGAG
This sequence comes from Bacillus pfraonensis, assembly GCF_050768835.1. Taxonomy (NCBI): domain Bacteria; kingdom Bacillati; phylum Bacillota; class Bacilli; order Caryophanales; family Bacillaceae; genus Bacillus; species Bacillus pfraonensis. Next base: position 142,092 of record NZ_JAHCDO010000006.1, read on the forward strand.
ATTAAGCCTGTTGTTGAATACCTTCGAAAACGAAATGACTTTGAAATTGTGGAAGAACGAGATTATGTGACGCAAAAGAAAGAAAGTGGTTATCGTTCGTATCACGTTGTCGTTAGTTATCCCGTTCAAACAATCCGCGGGGAGAAGAAAGTATTAGTTGAAATTCAAATTCGGACGTTAGCGATGAATTTTTGGGCAACAATTGAGCATTCTTTAAATTACAAATATAGTGGACGTTTTCCAGAAGATATTAAAATACGTCTTCAACGTGCAGCAGAAGCAGCATTTTTATTAGATGAAGAAATGTCTTCGATTCGTCTTGAAATTCAGGAAGCACAAAAGATTTTTTCGCGCAAACAAGAAGCGAAAGAATCCGAATCATAAACTAAAGGGTGTTGGGCGATGAAATTTGCAATTATGTCAAAGGGAGATCAATCATCAAACGCACTTGCAAGTACAATGACAGATTACTTGCAGGATTTTGGGTTTACAATGGATGAAGCAAAGCCGGATATTGTAATTTCTGTTGGGGGAGACGGGACGCTCTTACACGCGTTTCATCGCTATTATCATCGATTAGATGAGACAGCGTTTGTTGGTGTGCATACAGGACATTTAGGTTTCTATGCAGATTGGTTGCCAACAGAGGTAGAAAAACTTGTGATTGCGATTGCGAAAACACCGTTTCAGGTTGTGGAATACCCGCTTTTAGAAGTCATTATTCGCTATGTGAATGGCAGTAAAGAATCACAGTATTTAGCAATGAATGAAGCGACCGTAAAAAGCTTGGAAGGAACATTAGTAACAGAGGTAGAAATTCGCGGAGAATATTTTGAAACGTTTCGCGGGGATGGCCTTTGTATTTCTACTCCTTCTGGAAGTACGGCCTACAATAAAGCGCTAGGCGGAGCTATTATTCATCCTTCGATTGAAGCGATTCAAATTGCGGAAATGGCTTCAATTAATAACCGCGTGTTCCGTACAGTCGGTTCACCGCTCGTTTTACCAAAGCATCATACATGTGTTATAAAGCCGACGAAGAGAATGAATTTACAAATTACGGTGGATCATTTAACGATGGTTCATCAAGACGTAAAATCAATTCAATACCGCGTCGCAAACGAGAAGGTGAGATTCGTTCGTTTTCGTCCGTTCCCATTTTGGAAACGCGTTCGTGATTCGTTTGTTGCGGATGAATAGAGAGGGTTTATGCATGTGAGAAGATTTACATTAAAATGGTGTATGACAGAAGCAGAGAAGGGAATGCTCATTCGGGAGTTTCTAAAAACGAAAGGAATTTCTAAAGCTGCTTTGACAGATATAAAATTTCAAGGCGGAGCAATTGAAGTTGACGGTAAGCATGCGACAGTGCGGCACGAATTACAGACCGGAGAAGAATTACAAGTCTGCTTTCCACTTGAGGAAAGAAGTGAAGGAATGCTTGCTGAAGATATTCCGCTGACTGTTGTATACGAGGATGAATCCGTACTTGTAATCAATAAGGAACCATACATGTCAACGATTCCGTCTAGGGAACACCCGACCGGAAGTGTTGCGAATGCCCTTTTATATTATTATGATAAGCAAAACCTTGCAAGTACAGTACATATTGTAACACGGCTCGACCGTGATACGTCAGGACTGATGCTGATTGCGAAAAATCGTTTCGTTCATCATCTTTTATCAAAACAGCATCAACAAAAGCAAGTGAAACGAATATATGAAGCAATTGTTCATGGGCAATTGATACAAGACTCAGGAACGATTGATGCACCAATTGGAAGAAAAAGCGACAGCATTATTGAACGAATGGTATGTGAAGACGGCCAAAAAGCCGTTACGCATTTTCAGGTGCTGGAGAGGTTTCCTGATAAAACGCGAGTTTCACTGCAGTTAGAAACAGGAAGAACCCATCAAATTCGTGTACATATGGCATATGTAGGCCATCCGTTGTTAGGAGATGACTTGTATGGAGGTAGTAAGTCCGAGATGAAGCGGCAAGCACTTCATAGCACGAGTTTAACCTTCTATCATCCGGTGTTAGAAAAACAGATGACATTTCATGCGGATGTGCCGGAAGATATGAGAGAATTATTGAAATAAGCTGCCTTCAGTATTGAAGTAACCCCATAAAGTGAAACTTCAACCAGTGGGGGGCTCCATCCCTTACTGATTGTTAGCCCTCACCAATTGGGCTTTTATGGGCTGTTTATCTCCCACCTAAACTTCTTCGCATTCTCTTAAGTTTTGAGGTGGGAGTATTACAGCCCGTTAAAGTGGGATAAAGTTAGACAGGTTATTTCATTAGACAGTTTCTTGGGCATGGGCCCGGTATTGTACCGGGTCCATGCCCTTTTGTTTTGTCTTCATTCTTTTATATTTGCATTAAGTTATTAGGAACATATAATGTTGTTTCACAACTGAAAGGAAATTGAAAAAAAACTGATACCTTTCTCATTAAAATTCAATCTTACTCAAAAAATGAAAGAAAAGTGAAATTTTCCAAAAGAAATTCTTTGTTAAAATAAAAACATAAATACAAAAAAAGTGTTGACACATGGAGAAAAATGTACTTTTTCAAGATGTAGTGGGGGAAAAAATGAGATTAGAAAAACAATTAATAAAAAAGATATATTATGAAACATTCCTAATGGAAAATGAAACACATCCACCTCTTCAAGTGCTTGGAGAAGCATATTTAAACGAACAAAAAAATGAGACTTCCGATGGATCTTATATTCGTTTTGCACAAGGTGAATTTTATTATCATCATCAAGATTTTGAAACAGCTATTTTTAAATGGGAGAAAGTCAGTAATGAATTAGCACCATGGGCACAAAAAAATATTGCGGATGCTTACTTCGAACTTAATCAATTATCAGTTGCTGAAAATGTTTATAACTCGATTACTACTGATAACAAAATACTTATGACCGAAATTGTACTGCAATTACTGTCTCTTTACATCGAGCAAAATAATCTTGATTCAGCTTTCGCTGCTATTAAAGAAGCGGTTTCTTTAAATCCCGATTATCCAAACGTCACAACAATTGCACGTTCCTTTTATGAAGAACAGCAAGATTTTGACAGTGCAGTAGAACTTGCTGTGAATGAGTTAATTCGAACAGAATCTTTTCTATGGTTTGAGGTTCTAAAAGAATATATCGATCAAGGATTTACTAAAAATATTTCACCAGACTATTTTTATCAAGTATTAGTTACATTAAATAATGTAGATCAAGAACGATTTACAGAAATTGTTTCATCACTTTGGTGCAGCTATAAAAATGAACAAAATTACTTATTATGGCTTAAAACAATAAATGAATTTTTCTTACATATCGAAATACATTCGTCCGATATATGGGACAATATTTCTTCTCTTTACGAAGAAACGTACTTTGAATTAATTCAAGGTCAATATATGCTGAGACAATTACACGATATCATTCCTAATTTTTTAACAAATTGGTTAAAGATAGCCAATCCGTCTCATTCTGTATTTCCATCTGCAGCAGTATTGGCATGGGATGAGATTTTCCCTTCCAAAATAGATTCAGCAAATATAAAACATGCGGAAAACTTACTGTCATATGCTATTAATCCTGTGAATGGCTTAGAGTATAGTTCACATCTTTTTGAATCTATTACACAGTGGGCACAAAAACAGGATTTAGAAATTGGTCATCGATTTAGATGGTTAGTTGGCGAGCTTGCAGATGTAAGGACAAATCGCATTTTAGTAACTGGGACTTCAGGAAACGGAAAAGTCTCATTTATTAACTCTATACTAGGAGAAAATATATTAGAAAACTCAATCTCAAATGTAGTTGTCTTTAAAAATGATGCTCATACAGAAATTAACGCTATAACAGATTCAGCAATTACAACAACTGAGAATTTCTCTGATTTCCATAACATGATGTCCTTGCACCGCCAAACATATAGAGATAGAGCATGTGTTGAATTTAAATTACCATGCAGATTTTTAAGTAAAAATAAACTTACATTCGTTGTTACACCTAGCTTTAATAGGAACAACGACACTAGAGATGAAATATTCGAATATTTAAATTCTGTAGACGAATTATTATTCGTATTGAATGCGGATTCACCTTTTACTGACAAAGAGCGTGACATTCTATTAAATATTAAAGAACATATACCAAATCTACAAATTCATTTCTTATTAAATAAAATCGATAACATTTACAGTGAAGCAGAAGTAAAAAGAGTTATACATGATACGCAAGCAAGAGTAAACGCATATTTCCCGCAAGCGAGAATTTTCCCTTACTCTTCGTTATATACAAATAGCCAACAGCTAAACGATTTAACTGATTTTATTCAGTTTAACTTTAACCATAAAAATATCGATACAGAACGTACTGAAAAGCTATTATTTTTCATTCGAAAAACAATTACATATCTTTTAGATAAACGCGTCGAGATGGAAAACAACCTAGTGGATTCTATTAACTGGAATGAAGATATATTAGTCAAACTAAATGGTTGTATTAATAACCTTGCTGCTTTTGAGAAGGAAAAAATTCATTTCATTACAGAATCATATCGTACAATGAAAAACGAAATTACGAATGATCTTACAGAACATATTCCGAAATTATTGCAGAGTTGTTCTGATTTAATTAGTGAAGAAAGCGATTTTGGGCACATTGATATTGAACTAAATACAGCGATGAACGAAAGAGTTCAAAAATATCTAGAACAAACTGTGTTACCTAATTTTGCTCGCTCTATGCAAAATTGGATTGCAACTTCTAATAACGAGTTCCTTCAAAGTCAATCGTACTTAGAAGAAATCAGTGAAGGACTTAATTCTTTATGTGGAGAAAATCGAATACAGTTAGAATGTGACTTTAAAGTGCTTGATGACTGGCGCAGAGATACTGATAGAATGACAACTAGAATACATATGGAAGAAGTAAATATCTTACGCCGATTTACACCAGCACAATTTTTACTGAAAAGCGCCGGTAAATTATTTGGAGTTCTTCCTAAAAATAAAGCTATGCTATATAACAAATACAAACAGTATTTAGAAAATGAAGATTATACCGATGTAACAGCTTCTATTATGAGCAAATTTTTCTTGCAATTTGAGCTATTTGAAAACGCACTAGAGCGGGATATTAATATATTCTTTAGAAATCCATTTGGCGCGTTGAAACAAGCTGTAGAAAACACTCATTTAGAAATAAAAGAAAAACAAGATACACTGCATAAAATGAAGTCAGATCCTGAAGTTTATCATGATTCTATAACGCTCTTTGAATTGAGATTACGTCAATGTGAAGTAATCTTACATATAGGTGAGGATAATTCCGATGCAGATGTAACTTTAGAAACAAACATAGAGTAAAGTGAAACTTTAATCAGTGGGGGTTTTCTTCATCCCCCACTGATTATTAGTTGAACCAATCGGGCTTTTACGGGCAGTTGATCCCCACCTATCTTCCTCGTTTTTCTCTGAATCTTGAGGTGGGGGTCTTACTGCCCGTTAATGCGGGGTAAACGTAAAGTAACTCCAAAATCTACAATAAAAGTTGATTTTGGAGTTATTTTTGTTTACTTCACTTTTTTCGGCACTCTGCATCTATATAAGCTGAATTTAATTCTTACACCTTCTTATTCAGTTGCTAAATCATCATTCAAATTGCCTTTGTAGGGCAATGTATTCTGTATGAATTTGTGCTGCGATGGGGTTATGGGAAAATATTTAGTTCAACTTATATAGATGAGATCCGTTTAAAATCTCCATAATCAATGATAATGATTTTATCTTTTTCGGATAGCATCATATTATTCATATTCGGCTCGTTATACCAATATATATCTTCAGGTATGATTCCGGTCTTTAGAAATCTGTTTTTTAATTGGGATAACTTTTCGTTATATATTTCATCTTCAGGAACTTCAAGTGAGAATTTTTTCATAATAATCCAACCGAATCCAAACTTTTTTACAGGGCAAAGGTGTTCTCGTAACTCAGGAGGACAGTTTTTATATATTTCAAATTCGGTTTTATTGCTTCTAAGTCCCCATCTAGTGATGGCTATCTTTAATACATATTTATTGTTAAGATCATAGACAATCCTATTTTCCCCATATCCAATCATTTTGTATTTTAATTTTAAGATGTTTTGAGCTTTTTCAGCCTTCTGTTTTTTATCTCTACCCCGATAATGCTTCATTTGTGATAGCCATATATTAATAAATTGTATATCACGTAAACTTATCACTCTTCATTCCCCCCTTTTTTTACCTCTAATATTACAGTTTATTTAAAAGAAAGTGGTCTTGACAGGGCGTTTTTATATAAATCGAATATACCTGGATTTTATCTGGGGTTCCGCTAATATTCCGGAATTTGCTGTTAGTACCCCGGGATGAAGAAAGAGAAAGAATCAGCATTTCTTAATTATGTAATCTCGCGAAATTTCTCAGGAACAAACGGCATCGAAGAAGGAACAGAAACGGTCTCCATCTCCGGATAACGCAGTCCTGTTAGCTTTCCGCCAAATACAGCACCCGTATCAATATTCACCGTATGATTGACAAAACGAGGTTCTGCCACAGGGGTGTGCCCGTATACAATCCACGCTTCTCCTTTATAATGCTTCGCCCAATCACGGCGAACAGGAGAGCCGTCAGGATGCTTTTCTCCAGTAATGTCGCCATATAATACGAAAGTTTGGACCTTCTTATCTGTTCTTCCGATATAATCTTGGCGAATGCCAGCGTGACAAACGATAAGTTTTTTGTTATCAAGAACGTGATAGAGCGGTGACTGTTCGTAAAGATCAATAAACTTTTTCTGTACGATTTTTTGCTCACGAGTTGATAGTGCTTCATACTCAGCGACGGTCGTTTCTAATCCATGTGCAATTGTTACATTACGTCCGATGAAAAAACGATACAACTTATTACAATGATTACCAGGAGCGTAATAAGCTACTTTTTTATTCATAACAAGTTCCCATACAATTTCAATCATTTTTAGGGATGCGGGACCACGGTCAGTAATATCCCCGACAAAAGCAAGCTGTCTCTTCTCTGGATGGATAGGGAGACCGCTATCCCAGTTATAACCGAGCTGCTTTGTTAACGCTTGAAACTCTTCTAAACAGCCGTGAATATCCCCGATAATGTCGTATTTCATTTTGTAACCTCCATCTCGAGTTTTTTTCTTAGTATACCTAAAGTGGATATAGAAAAAACCATACCCAAGTGGATATGGTTTAGTCAAACATAAATGTTTTCGTTCGCGATCGTACGTTCAGTATGAAGCCAATCGCAATCATATAGGTTAGTAAGGAACTACCTCCATAACTCATAAGAGGAAGCGTAATCCCTGTAATCGGAAGCAATCCAATTGTCATCCCGATATTTTGGAATACTTGGAACGTAAACATTCCGATCGTTCCTGCACATAAATAGCTACCGAATGGATCATTACTTTCCAAAGCGATATGAATCATTCGATAAATAAGAAGGAAGAACAGGGAAATAACAACACTTGCTCCTAAAAATCCGAATTGCTCGGCAATGTTTGTAAAAATAAAATCGGTATGAGGTTCTGGGAAATATACTTGACCATTCTCCCAGCCTTTACCGTGCAGTTCACCGGATCCGGTTGCTAAAACAGCCTGACGCAACTGATATCCTTGCGTTTCGTATTCATAAGGTGCTAGCCAGCCGTAGAAACGATCTAATTGATATTCTTTTAAAATATGTTCCTTAAAGAATGCTGTATGTTCAAAATAAATATACGTTAGCGTCGAAGCAGCTGCTATAACAATAGTAGCTAAACCGAAAATAAAGCGCCAGCGTACACCTGAAACTAAAATCATTGCTGCAATCATCGCTGAAATAACCATTGTATTTCCTAAATCAGGTTCTTTCGCAATTAAAAGCAGTGGTGGTAAACTCGCAGCGAATATTTTACCGAGTAAAATTACATCCTCGCGTGGCGAGCGAAATGGATACTTTTCATTATGATTGACGATAATGCGGCCAATAACAATGATTAAAAATAATTTCATAATCTCGGAAGGCTGGAAGTTACCAAGGCCTGGCACACTATACCAAGCAGTAGCCCCTTTAATTGTTACAGCTCCAGGAACTTTTAATTCAAGTCCAATCAGTAAAACCATCGCAAACCCGTACAAATACCAAGCGATTTGCTTATATCGGTCAAAATCAATAACCATAATGGCAACAATTGCGATCGTCCCAATGACATACCATTGAATTTGTTTTGCTACAAAGTTTACTTTTTGCAGAGCTGGTGGTAAAGATGGCTGAGCACTTGCAATAGCAAAACAACTAACAGTTGCTATTGCGAGTACAATCAGGATCAATATGTAATCTATTCGATATTGGGAATTCTTATCTTTCACCGTACGTAGTCCTTTCTATTGCTCTTTATAAAATGAAAAAAAGACGCTATTACCATATTAGCGGATTTTGAGTGGTTTGCAAATATGTTGTTTTGATTTTGGTTGTGAGATGTTAGATTATATAGATATAAATTGAGATAAAACCTTTCTTTTTTAGGTGAGAGGGAGGATCCGTCCATGGGTAGAAGTGGTCAGTTCCTATTTTAGCCCCGTGCCGAGTTAGACCACAGAGAAGAAAATGAGGGTAGGTCTGTTTTTGTTTTCATAGCCGCGATTTATCCAGCAAGTACTTTTAAATAGATGAAATACAGATTGAGCTTTCTGAGTAGCAGGAAAGTAGACGAACAAGAGAGAAATAAAGAACCAGCTGTAATGATAATTTTGTTTTGCCTTCTTTCGAATTTGTGATATGATATAAATATATTACCAGGTACTAATAACTGATGTTATTTAATAAATTTAGGGGGATAAACAAATGAATCTTCTCAACTTAAAAGGAAAAAACATTATCGTCATGGGAGTTGCGAACCAACGAAGCATTGCTTGGGGTATCGCTCGTTCATTACATGAGGCAGGAGCAAACTTAATTTTCACTTATGCAGGTGAGCGTTTAGAAAAAAACGTACGTGACCTAGCAGAATCATTAGAAGGACAACAATCACTTGTTTTACCATGTGATGTAACAAACGATGAAGATATCGCGCGTTGCTTCCAGTCTATTAAAGAAGAAGTTGGCGTTGTTCACGGATTAGCGCACTGCATCGCATTCGCAAACCGTGATGACTTAAAAGGTGAATTCGTTGATACATCTCGCGACGGATTCTTACTAGCACAAAACATTAGCTCATTCTCATTAACAGCTGTAGCACGAGCAGCGAAGCCATTAATGACAGAAGGCGGCAGCATCGTTACATTAACATACCTTGGCGGCGAGCGCGTAGTATCAAACTACAACGTAATGGGCGTTGCAAAAGCATCATTAGACGCAAGCGTAAGATACTTAGCAAACGACTTAGGACAGCACAACATTCGCGTAAACTCTGTATCAGCAGGTCCAATTCGTACGCTATCAGCTAAAGGTGTTGGCGACTTCAATAGCATCCTAAAACAAATCGAAGAGCGCGCACCACTTCGCCGTAACGTAACACAAGAAGAAGTTGGTAACACAGCGCTATTCTTATTCAGTGATCTAGCAAGTGGAGTTACTGGTGAGAACATTCATGTGGATTCTGGGTATCATATTTTAGGTTAATGAAGAGTTTTATTAAGCTGTAGGACAGGTGTTAAAATTAGGTGTGGTGTTTTTCGGGTACAAAAACACCAAGCATATTTCTTAAGCTAAGTTTGTATCTATATAATATAAAGAGAAAACGCTATTCTTTTTGCAAAAATATGCAGTGGTCTGACCCCATTTGGTGAGACAAAGAAAAAACACCTAGACAACATGTTTCCTATAAGCTATAGGTGACATATTATCTAATTTTCTCTGAATCCGTTCATTATTATAGTAGTGGATGTATTCCTCCACAGTTTGTATTATACTAGCATTATTCGATTGTTTTATATTTTGCGCATAGAATCCTTCGGATTTCAAATGAGAATGAAAGGATTCTATGAGGGCATTATCATGGCAGTTTCCTGTACGAGACATGCTTGTGATAATGCCTTTTTCTTTGGCATATGTTTGAAATTGTTTTGATGTATACACTTTTCCTTGATCGGAATGTAAAATCGTATCAATCACATTTCGCTTTCTTAAAGCCTCTTTTAGAGTATCTAATACAAGAGAAACATCCTGTGTTTCACCTATTTTATAACTTACAATTTCATTGTTAAACCCATCTATAATAGATGAAAAATAAAGAGTCTTATTGCCGAACATCAAATACGTGATATCAGTGAACCATTTTTCATTAGGCTTGGTAGCTTTAAATCTCCGTTGTATTCTATTTTTAGCTACCACTGGTTCATGACCGAGCACAAATATCTTTTTCTTTTTTCTAACCCGAGATAATACGTTATATTTTCTCATGATACGTAATACTTTTTTATGATTCATTACGATGTTAAATTGATCACGTAGACAAGCTGTAACCCGACGATATCCATACCGATATTTATGATGTTGACATATTTCTATTACGGTTTTTTCT
>NZ_JAHCDO010000007.1:0-143862 GCF_050768835.1 Bacillus pfraonensis
CGGGTAAGAAATTGCTCTTTATGGGTGGGGAATTCGGTCAATTTGATGAGTGGAAAGATCTTGAGGATTTAGATTGGAATTTGCATGATTTTGAAATGCATCGTTCTATGCATGATTACTTTAAAGTGCTCATAGCATTGTATAAGCGCTCTAAGCCACTTTGGCAGCTGGATCATTCACAGGAAGGATTTCAGTGGATCGATGCTGATAATAGAGAACAAAGTATTTTTTCGTTTATTCGTAAAGGGGATAAGGATGAAGATATCCTTGTCGTTGTATGTAATTTTACTAACATTGTGTACGAAAACTATAAAGTGGGCGTACCAGAATTCCAGTATTATAACGAGATTTTAAATAGCGATGATGTAATATATGGCGGCTCAGGACAGGTGAATAAAAAACGGCTGAAGGCAATAGATGAGCCGTATCATAACCAGTCTGCTCATGTAGAAATAACAATTCCACCACTTGGGGTATCTATTTTACGACCAGTGAAAACGAGAAAGGGGAGCAAAAAACAAGATGGTTCAAAAGCAGACGTGCGTAGCAATGTTACTAGCAGGAGGAAAGGGTAGTCGTTTAAGTGCCTTAACAAAAAATTTAGCAAAGCCAGCTGTTCCGTTTGGCGGCAAGTATCGAATTATTGATTTCACTTTAAGTAATTGTGCAAACTCTGGTATTGAAACGGTTGGAATTTTAACGCAGTATCAGCCACTTGAGCTTCATAGTTATATTGGAATCGGTAATGCTTGGGATTTAGACCGTGTGAATGGCGGCGTGACTGTATTACCCCCGTACTCGGAATCTTCAGGAGTGAAATGGTATACAGGAACAGCTAGTGCGATTTATCAAAACTTAAACTACTTGCATCAGTACGATCCTGAATATGTTCTGATTTTATCAGGGGATCATATTTATAAAATGGATTACAGTAAAATGTTAGATTACCATATTGAAAAAGAAGCGGATGTTTCGATTTCTGTTATTGAGGTACCTTGGGACGAAGCAAGTAGATTTGGAATTATGAATACGAATGAAGAGATGGAGATTGTTGAGTTTGAGGAAAAACCACAGTTCCCAAAAAGTAATCTTGCCTCGATGGGCATTTACATTTTTAATTGGGCGATCTTAAAAGAATATTTAGAGATGGATGCAAGAAATCCAGATTCTACGAATGACTTCGGAAAAGATGTTCTTCCTCTTTTACTAGATGAAGGAAAGAAATTAATTGCTTATCCGTTCCAAGGGTATTGGAAAGATGTTGGAACTGTTAAAAGTTTATGGGAAGCCAATATGGACTTGCTTCGTGATGAATCTTTATTGCACCTAAATGATCGTGATTGGCGCGTTTACTCAGTTAATCCCAACGAACCACCACAATTTATAGCTGAGAATGCCAAAGTAGAAGAGTCATTGATAAATGAAGGATGCGTTATTGAGGGAGATGTAAAGCATTCTGTTTTATTCCAAGGTGTAACGGTAGGAGAAGGTAGCCTAGTTATTGATTCCGTTGTTATGCCAGGGGCTCGAATTGGAAAAAATGTTGTGATTGAAAAGGCGATTGTTGGCTCAGGTATGGTAATTGAGGATAATACCGTGATTCGATCAGAAAAAAATGTAGATGAGATTGTATTAATCGCAGAAGGAAAATAGACAAAAGGGGATGAGATACATGGGAGAATCAATGTTAGGAATTATTAATGCAACAGGGAGCTTTCCTTCTTTAAAGAAAGTAACAGAACACCGTTCACTAGCTGCGCTACCATTTGGAGGGCGTTATCGTCTCATTGATTTTATGCTTTCAAATATGGTTAATTCCCATATTCATAGCGTAGCGATTTTTACGAGTCATAAAAATCGTTCCTTGATGGATCATCTCGGATCAGGAAAACAGTGGGATTTAGATAGAAAACGCGACGGCTTATTTTTATTTCCTCCAAATTGCCAATGTGATCAAGATGAGTTTGGTTCCTTCGCTCATTTTAGAAGACATATTGATTATTTTCTACGTAGTAGACAAGAGTACGTTGTCATTACAAATAGTCATCTTGTCACAGCAATCAATTTTCAAGCAGTGTTAGAGAGACATATACATACGGAAGCGGATATTACGGAAGTGTGTCATGAAGGAGTTCCCCTACAAACCTATGTGCTTAAGAAACAGCTATTATTAGATTTATTTGAAACGTATAAAGATATGGAGCATTATAGTTTATTTGATGTTGTTAGAGAAAAGCGAGGAGAATCATTGTACATCGGCACATATGAACATATGGGGTATGTAGCAGTGATCGATTCGATTGAAAGTTATTATAAACATAGTTTAGAAATTTTGCAGCCTTCGATTTGGAAACAGTTATTTACGAAAGAAGCACCGATTTTTACAAAGGTAAAAGATGAACCACCAACACGTTATATGAAAGATGCTAAGGTGAAAAATACAATGATTGCAAATGGAAGTATTATTGCAGGGAAAGTTGAGAATAGTGTTGTATTTCGTTCGGTTAAGGTTGGAAAAGGTTCAGTAATTCGAAATAGTATTATTATGCAAAAGAGTCAAATTGGAGATAATTGTATATTAGACGGTGTTATTATTGATAAAGATGTTAAGATTGAGGATGGTGTAGTTTTAACAGGAACACCTGATAATCCGCATGTTGTGGAAAAGGGGAGTATCCAAAGTCAAAATGTTACTAGTTATTCTTGAAAACTCAATATAAAGTGAAACTTTAATCTGTGGTGGGGGGCTTCATCCCCCACTGCCCGTTAATGCGGGATAAATGAAAATATGGATTAAAACATACTTTTTTTGTTGGGAGAGAGGATCCGGCGATGGGGAGAAGCAATCAAAGCCTTTTTTGGCCCCATGCCATGTGAAACCAAAAGGAGAAAATGAGTGGAGCACTTCTTTTGATTTCAGAGCTGTAATTGTTGAGTAGGAAAATCGAAATAGAGTTATAGAGCCAGTGGAATTGGATTCACTGGCTCATCATGATATGAATTTAAAATCCGAAGGGAGGAAGCTGTAAGAAGGGCGGATCAAGGTGTACACGCTTTTCAGGCAGTGGAACAACACGTGAATATTTTATTTGCAGTATCAGAATGCGTACCGTTTATTAAATCAGGAGGTTTAGCAGATGTTGCGGGTGCACTTCCAAAAGAATTGAAAAAATTAGGGGTAAACGTCCGGATTATACTTCCAAACTACAGTCTTATCCCTAAGCATTTACGAGAAGCATGTACGCTTCATAAGGTAATTAATGTTCAGCTTGGCTGGCGAAACCAATATTGTGGGATTTTAAAAGGCGAGCAAGATGGGATTACGTATTACTTAATCGATAATGAGTATTATTTTAAAAGAGATTCTCTGTATGGACATTATGATGATGGAGAACGCTTTTCTTTCTTTTCTAAAGCAGTGTTAGAGTGTATGCCACATTTAGATTTTGAAGTGGATGTTCTTCATAGTCACGATTGGCATACAGCGATGGTAAATTTCTTACTCCGTGAAAAATATGGGGACAACCCGTTATATGAACATATTAAAACCGTATATACAATTCATAATTTGCAGTTCCAAGGTGTATTTCCACGTGAAGTTATGCATGATTTACTGGATCTTGGTGATGAATATTTTCATAGTGAACAGCTTGAATTTTATGGGAACGTTAACTTTATGAAAGGTGGCATTATCGCTTCAGATCGTATTACAGCAGTAAGCCCGACATATAAGGAAGAGATTCAATACGAATTTTTTGGTGAAAAACTAGATGGTTTGCTGCGTAAATATAATGATAAGCTGAGCGGGATTGTAAATGGCATTGATACGAGCGTATATAATCCGAAAACAGACGCATTTATTACTGCGCAGTATGATGCTGAGTCGCTATATGATAAGCAAGAAAATAAACGTGCATTGCAGCGTTACTTTGGTTTGCCAGAAAAAGAAGATACACCACTCATTTCAATGGTAACGAGATTAACAAAGCAAAAAGGTCTCGACTTAGTGCGTACTGTCTTTCATGAAATGATGGAAGAGGATGTACAATGTATCATTTTAGGATCAGGAGATTCTGAGTATGAGCAATTTTTTGAGTGGATGGCATATGAGTATCCAGAAAAAGTGAAAGTGTATATTGGTTTTAATGAAGAGTTAGCACATCAAGTATATGCAGGTAGTGATTTGTTTTTAATGCCATCACTATTTGAACCGTGTGGACTTGGACAACTCATTGCACTGGCGTATGGTGTTATTCCAATTGTAAGAGAGACTGGAGGCTTGAATGATACAGTTCAGTCTTATAATGAGAAAATGGAGACTGGAAATGGCTTCAGTTTTAGAAATTTTAATGCTCATGACATGTTACATACGATTCGTCGTGCGCTGAAGTATTATCATAATAAACCGGTATGGGAACAGCTTGTAAAACAGGCGATGACAGAAGATTATAGCTGGAAAAAGTCAGCTCTTGAATACAGGGAATTATATAAAAGTTTGCTGAAACACTCTTAGGTGGTGAAAAGATGTTTACTCATGTTGAAAGCTTTAAAGCAGCTTTTTTAGAAAAACTAGAAACGATGTATGGAAAAAGTTTCAAAGATTCTACTAGTCGTGACCAGTATAATACACTTGGGCATATGGTACGTGAGTATATGAATCAACACTGGATTGCAACAAATGAAAGGTACCGGACAGGGAATCAAAAGCAAATGTATTACTTATCTATTGAGTTTTTACTTGGCCGTTTGCTTGGTAGTAATTTACTAAATTTAGGAATACGTGATGTATGTGAACAAGGCCTTTCAGAACTTGGAATTTCCTTGAAAGAATTAGAAGAAAGTGAAGCGGATGCAGGGCTTGGTAATGGAGGACTCGGCCGCCTTGCAGCCTGTTTTCTTGATTCATTGGCATCTTTAAATCTTCCTGGGCACGGATGTGGTATTCGTTATAAGCATGGTTTATTTGATCAGAAAATTGTCGATGGATATCAGGTGGAGTTGCCTGAACAGTGGCTTCGTCATGAAAATGTATGGGAAGTCAGGAGACATGATCAAGCTGTGGAAGTAAGTTATTTCGGACAAGTGGAAGCTGTGCAAATCAATGACCGTTTAGAATTTCGTCATACTGATGCGGAAGTCATTATGGCGGTGCCTTATGATGTTCCTGTTGTTGGGTATGAAACAGATACTGTGAACACACTTCGTCTTTGGAATGCAGAACCAGTTCCTTTCCCGCAAAACTGTAAAGATATTTTGAAATATAAACGCGAAACAGAAGTGGTATCAGAATTTTTATACCCAGATGATACGCATGATGAAGGGAAAATACTACGGTTAAAACAACAGTATTTTCTTGTATCAGCAAGTTTACAAAACATTGTTCGCATGCATAGAGAGCGAAATGGAACGCTTCGTAATTTACATGATAAAATTGCAATTCATATTAATGATACACACCCGGTCCTTGCGATTCCAGAACTTATGCGTATTTTATTAGATGAGGAAAAGCTCTCTTGGGAAGAAGCGTGGGATATTACAATTCAGACGATTTCTTATACGAACCATACAACATTATCAGAAGCTCTTGAGAAGTGGCCGATTCATATCTTTAAATCATTATTACCACGGATTTATATGATTATTGAAGAAATTAATGAACGCTTTTGTCATGAACTATGGGAGCGATATCCGTATGATTGGAAGCGGATTGAAGACATGGCGATTATTGCACATGGTCTTGTGAAAATGGCGCATTTAGCAATTGTCGGAAGTTATAGTGTAAATGGAGTCGCAAAAATTCATACGGAAATTTTAAAACAGCGTGAAATGCGGTTATTTTATGAATTTTACCCAGAAAAATTTAATAATAAGACAAATGGCATCGCGCATAGACGCTGGCTTATGAAAGCAAATCCGCAGCTTACCAATCTTATTTCAGAAGCGATTGGAGAGGGGTGGAAGAAGCAGCCGCAGGGATTACAACTGCTACAAGATTACCGGTACGACACTGCTTTTCAAGATAAGTTACAAGATGTAAAGCAAGAGCGTAAACATATTTTAGCAGAGCGTATCCGCAATAACATGGGGGTTATTGTTGATCCAAGTTCCATTTTTGATGTACAAGTGAAACGATTGCATGCTTACAAAAGGCAATTATTAAATGTGTTACATATTTTATATTTGTACAATCGTTTGAAGGAAGATTCTAGCTTTTCGTTTTATCCGCGTACATTTATTTTTGGAGCGAAAGCATCGCCAGGCTATTATTATGCGAAAAAAATTATTAAATTAATAAACGAACTTGCTAGAAAGGTAAATGAAGATCCGTATGTGAGTCAATATATGAAAGTTATCTTTCTAGAAAACTACCGTGTTTCACTGGCTGAAGATATTTTTCCAGCAGCAGATGTAAGTGAGCAAATCTCAACGGCGAGTAAAGAAGCATCCGGAACAGGGAATATGAAGTTTATGATGAATGGAGCAATTACGCTTGGAACACTGGATGGAGCCAATATTGAAATTAGGGAAAAGGTAGGAGATGAGGCCTGTTTTATCTTTGGCTTAACAGCGGAAGAAGTGCTTCATTATTATCAAAATGGTGGCTATCGTGCAAATGATTATTACCACCACAATATGCACATTAAAAAAGTAGTGGATCAGCTAATAAATGGCTTTTTCCAAAATGTCGGAGCTGAATTTGAAGCAATTTATGATTCTCTTGTCATCCAAAACGACGAATACTTTGTTCTTCGTGATTTTAGTCCATATGCAGAGCGTCAAGAAGATGTAGGAAGAGCATATGAAAACAGAAGAAAGTGGCTAGAAATGTCAATCATTAACATTGCACAATCTGGGCACTTTGCGAGTGATCGAACGATCTTGCAATATAGTAGTGAGATTTGGGGTATTGGTGATGGGGTTAAGCTTTCGTGAGTTGAAGATATAAATTAAAAACCTTTCTTTTTAGTTGGGAGAGAGGATCCGGCCTTGTGTAGAAGCGGTCAGATCCCTTTTTAGTCCTATGCCACGTGAAAACAGAAGGAGAAAAAAGAGTGGAGGTCATTTTTTTTCTTCATAGCAGCGACTTATATGCCTAAAAATCAAAATGAATATATAGAAATAATATAGAGCCCCTTGTGAAGATTTGGAGGGGCTTTTATCTGTGGATTGGAGAATATAAAAATAAGTACGGGATATTTTAGTATGGAATTCTTTTTATATGAAAAAGTGGGTAAAATAATTATGAACTGAGGTGGAAGTATGCAAAATAGCTATGAACTTCCGAAATTAGAAACAAAGCGTCTGCTACTAACAAAAATAGATATGTCTCATTTAGACGATTTATTTGAAGTCTATTCGAACCCTCAAACGATTACATATGTACCTCGAAATGTACACAAAAATAAAGAAGAGACTCATAGTTTATTGGAAAAGATGATGGAAACAACAAAGGAAGGTAAGTCTTTTGTTTGGTCCGTTATTTTTCAGGAGAACCAAAAAGCGATAGGAACTTGTGGTATTTGGACATTACCACACAATAGTGCTTCTTTAGGAGCGGTTATCAGTCCGCTGTATTGGGGAAAGGGCTTCATTGTTGAAGCTTTAGAAAAGCTCATAAAGTTTGGTTTTCAGGAGTTAAGTTTGAATCGTATTGAAGGAAGGTGTGATGTGAAAAATATAGCGTCTGAACGAGTGATGCAAAAGTTAAAGATGACCTATGAAGGAACATTGAGACAAAGTATGCAAATTAATGAGAGATATTGTGATTCTAAGGTGTACTCTCTTTTGAAACAAGAATATGATAGCTCCCGGTAAAATCAAAAAGCTTGGAAGTTTCCAAGCTTTTTGATTATTTCACTATAGAGATATAAGGCGTCACCGAATACAGCATACCAGTTCCCCCATATTCCTCCGTAGCAAAGTATGAGAATGTAAAGAAACCTGTAACTGCAAATAATAGAACAAGAAAAAGTGCAAAGAAATATTTTAGCATGTATGGTCCCCTCATCCGAAGTTAGTTACATATATAAATCCAAATTGAAAAACGAACATCAAACCATTCTTTTCATATGGGTGAGAGCGTCCGGCCATGCGTAGAAGCGGTCAGTGCCTTTTAGCCCCATGCCATGTGAAAACAGAAGGAGAAAATGAGTGAAAGTCTCTGTCTGTTCTTCATAGCCATCATTCACCTGTTAGAAAATCAAATTGGATTTATATATTATTATAATATACTACCACTTTATTTCCAAATGTTTCCGGTTTAAAAATGAGAAGTCAGACATGTTTTGTATGTTGTCATGGCATGATTGTTGGTGATAGATTTTGTATTTTTCGTAAATGTCATGTTGTGATGAACATGTGCATACTCCCAGTCATGGTCATTAAAATGCACTTTGCGCGGGGGAAGAAGCGGGACGACATCGAATAAATTAACAAAGCGAAAGCTACTTGCTACTTGCATTTTATAGTAGTTTCGAAAAGTAATATCGCCAACTTTTGGAGAAGCAAAGTTATAGAGACCATATTGTGCAAACGCAGTATTCACTCGTGCGTCTAATATGTGCAGTGTGGCAAGTGCCCCGCCTAGGCTATGTCCTGTGGCGAGCAGCTTTTTATGTGATGGCAAAGATACGAGCATATCCATAATCGTATCACGGCATGATTCATAAATAGAGAGAAAGCCGTTATGGACGTTCCCGCTGTTTAATGCGTATGGATAAGGTTTTTGGTTTACAAGTGAATCAATCAGCCACTCAGGATCCGTCTGTGTTCCCCGAAAGGCAACAATGATGCTATCTTCAGATTCTAATATGAAGCCAAACCATTCTGTCGTTTGCATTACCTTTGCTTGAAAACCTTGTACATATTGAAAATCATCAGGTATTTGAAAAACACCATTTTGTTTATATTGATCATATGTTAACTCGCAGCAAGAAGCTAACAATATGGCAGTATCTTTATCAAAGGATAAAGGAGCACGCATCAAGGAAGCCCTCCTTAAGAAGAAGTAATAGTTCAATATATGAGTGGAGATGGGGAATCATTCTTTGAGCGGCTTGAAAACAAAGTGTAATGAAAAGTGAATATGTTTTACTAATTAACACTTGAACCTACAGTTACGTGAGGGAGTATGATGGGAGTAACCATATCGATAAAAAGAATGTAGGGGGAATAACAGATGAGTAACAATGAAAATTATTCAATTGGAGAGTTTTCGAAACAAACAGGCACATCAGTACGAACACTACATTATTACGACGAAATTGGGTTGCTTACACCTGAAAAACATCCTAGTTCCGGGCATCGTATCTATAAAAAAACAGATATATTAACATTGCAAAAAATTGTGAGCCTAAAATTATTAGGATATAGCTTAGATGAAATCTGTGTAATGGTAAATAGGAAAAGCTTTAACGGAAGCTTGAAAGAAACATTACAAAGTCAGAAAAAGGCTTTTGAAGAAAAAAAGAGACATATCGAAACTTCTTTAAAAGCGATTCATCGAACGATTACTTTATTAGAGGACGAAGGACAAATAGACAGTGACATTCTGATGACGTTAATTCGGAATATACAAAAAGAAAATGAACAACGCTTATGGCTTGAAGAATATATGGATAAGGAAGTTGTTGATCGGTTATACGATAAGTCCGAAGAAGAGATGGTGGCATTGGATAAAGAATTTATCGAGTTGTCTAAAGAGGTAAAGAGACTATTTGGAAAGCCAGCCCATGATCTGGAGGTACAAAAGCTTGTTGATCAACATATGAAGGCAACTCTTGCATATGTTGGGGAAGAAGCGTTGTATTCTTTTGGAACATTAGAAAATATGGAGGAACAATATGAGCAGATGATTCCTTCTCCATATACAGCGGAAGAAGAGGACTGGTTAAACCGAGCGATGGAGTATTATATGATGCAAAAGGGTATGTATAGTCCAAATGAAGTAAAAACAGATAAATAAAAACAATCGCTACGTCTTATGACGTAGCGATTTGAATTTTACTCTTTTCCATCAAGAAGGCGACCAAGTCCTCCTAAAACGCTACCTTCCCCGCTGCTTTGAGCTGCAGGGTTTGTAAGGCGTGCAGCTAAACGGCTTAATGTCAAGGATTGAAGCCAAACCGTTCCAGGCCCTTCTAACGTTGCGAAGAATAAACCTTCTCCGCCAAATAGAGCAGTTTTTACATTGCCTACAAATTGAATATCATAGTCAACATCTTTCGTCATTGCAACGAGGCAACCTGTATCGATACGTAATCTCTCGCCAGGTTTTAAGTCTCGTTTATAAACTGTTCCACCTGCATGCATGAAAGCAAGTCCGTCACCTTCAAGTTTTTGCATAATGAATCCTTCTCCGCCGAAAAAGCCGCTACCGATTTTTTTCGTAAATTCAATTCCGATCGAAACCCCTTTGGCTGCGCAAAGGAAAGCATCTTTTTGACAAACTACTTTGCCTTGATATTCTCTTAAATCAACTGGAACGATTTTTCCAGGATATGGCGCAGCAAATGATACGTGACGTTTGCCATGACCTGTGTTTGTAAATATTGTCATAAACATACTTTCACCTGTAACGAGACGCTTTCCAGCACCCATTAGTTTTCCGAATAGGCCGCTAGACTTTCCACCCCCGTCACCGAATATTGTTTCCATTTCAATATAGTCTTCCATCATCATCATCGCGCCAGCTTCTGCGATAACACTTTCCTCTGGATCTAATTCAATTTCAACGAACTGCATATCATCGCCATATAATTTATACTCAATTTCATGTGCCTTCATTTTTTTCACCTCTTATGTAGTGGATACTAATATTGTACAGAAATTAAAGAGATTAAAAAACTATCGTTTTGTTAATTTTCAAACAAAAACCCATTTTGATTTTTCGACATATAAGTTGCTGTTATGAAAAGAGAAAGTTAATCAGCGCTTGTTTTTCCTTTCGCTTGGTAATAATGGATCTAAAAAAGGGTCTGATCTTTCTATACATGGCCGGACGCTCTCTCTTATCTAAAAAGAAAGGTTTTATATCAATTCGTATTTGTGTATTTTCCAGATTTTGTGAAGAATTTAAAAAATATGAAAAAAATGCTGAAATGAAAGTGTTCTCATTTGACGTTTTTGATAGAGCGTGATATAGTGAAATCACTATTGAGCTACATAATGTGGTACGGAAATAAAGCGTGTTTAATTCAAGGCATTAGGTCTGAGATACATTCATGTCCTTTATATCCACCTTTTCATGTGGATTCATAGTTTCATTTTTATTTAGGAGGTACATGACATGCAAACTGGTAAAGTTAAATGGTTTAACAGCGAAAAAGGTTTCGGCTTCATCGAAGTTGAAGGCGGAGACGATGTATTCGTTCACTTCTCAGCGATCCAAGGCGAAGGCTTCAAAACTTTAGAAGAAGGTCAAGAAGTTTCTTTCGAAATCGTTGAAGGTAACCGTGGACCACAAGCTGCTAACGTTACAAAAAACTAATTAGCTAGCGAGAAAAAAGCATTCCGAATTTCGGAATGCTTTTTTTATGCCTTCGAACCAGACTCATCAGAAGATAATTCTCCTTTATAAGTACGTTCTTCAAAATCATCTAGCATTTGTTCATATTCCTCATGCTCTTCTGTCGCGTATACTTGCGGGTTCTTTCCATACATATCTGTTCCGATGAAGTTCTCGAAGTCTTCTACATAACCACGTGGCTCTTCAGCATCTACATACATTTCATTAAAGTTTTTTGAGTCACGGCGTTCTAAATCGGATGGCGTTTCTGATGTTCCGTATAAAGCAACATCTTGCCAAGCATCCTCTGCATCGTATCCTACAGCACTGTCCATATCATATTTGCCAAACGGTGGCTCTACTAATTCTTCTTCAATAGGGCGTGCACTCATGTTTAATTTATTTGTTGTATGTTCAATACAAGTTGTAGCAGTCGGCATTGCTTTTAATCGTTCTAGTGGAATGTCTTTGCCAGAAACTTCGCAAACACCGTATGTGCCAGCTTCAATTTTTTGCAGGGCATGCTTTGTATCTTGCAACTGCTTATTCCATAATTCAATCAGTCCGAAATCTTTTTCTCGTTCATATAATTCTGTAGCCATGTCGCCAGGGTGGTTATCGTAAGCTGATAATTCTCCAACAGATTCCCGTTCAGAGGCGCGATCTTCATTTTCATGATTTTGAAGCGTTTGTTCTAATTCTTGTTGTTGCTTTTCTAATATGGATTTAAAGTGATTGACTTGTTGTGGAGTTAACATTGTATCCACCTTCCTACAATTCGGTTTCTTTATGTAGTATGAGCCGGATTACGGGAATTATGAGGGGGAATTTAGGGAGTGTATGGCGTCGTAAAATGTCGAGCGGTCGATATGTTGTGTCGAATCGTCGATATATTTCAATTTGCGCTGATATATTTGAAGTTACGGTTGATATATTTGAAAAAACGCCGATATATTTTGAAAAAGAAAAAGGAGAGCTGCCTAACAGCTCCCTTCCTTATAGGAAATACCCAAGTAATAGGCCGATTCCCATTAAAAATCCGAAGATTGTATTTGTTTTTGCAGTTGCAACCATTGCAGGTGCCATTTCCATTGGAATGCTTTTGCCGATAAATCCTTTTGTCGCTTTAAATGCTTTCGGTGCACTTAGGAATACAATCAACATCCATGGAGATACGATTCCAACAATGATGAGGGCAATCGTCCAAATGTAGGAAACGATAAACATAGAAGCAAGGACACCAATTGCATTTTCACGTCCAACGATAATTGCTAATGTGTTACGACCGTTTTCTTTGTCTCCATCTAAATCACGAATGTTATTGGAAAGTAAAATTGCACCAATTAAAATCGAATTTGGAATGGATACTAAAATAACTTCTGATGTTACAGTTCCAGTCTGAATGAAGAAAGAAATACCAATAATAATAACACCCATAAATAATCCTGCTGTTAATTCTCCAAAAGGTGTATAAGCAATGGGAATTGGGCCACCTGTATAAAGGTAAGCAACAGCCATACACACAAGACCGATTGCAGCAAGCCACCAGCTAGAGTTCATACAAATATAAACGCCTAATAGCATCGCGATACCGAAAAATCCAAATGCTAAGTTCAGTACTGTTTTTGGCTGAATACCGTCGCGGACAATTGCACCGCCGATACCAACAGAACCCTCATGATCTAATCCTCTTTTATAATCAAAGTATTCGTTAAACATGTTTGTTGCCGCTTGAATGAGAAGACAAGCAAGAAGCATGATAAAGAAAAGAGGGAGATGTATTTGATTAATACCTCCTACTTGCATGGCATACGCTGTTCCGATAAAAACAGGAACAAAAGCAGCTGTTAATGTATGAGGACGTAATAAACTCCACCAAATGCGCCAGCCTGTTTGTTTATTTGGCTTTGGCGGCATAGGAGGGGAATTTGTTTCAATTTTCATTTCCATTTTGAATCCTCCTAGTTCACATAAAGTACACAATTAAGTGTAGGAAAAGCATCATTTAGTGTCAACGTTTATTTTTCTAGGAAGAGAAGGTGAATTTCTCAGAAATGCTAAACGTTGACAGGCCTTTCGTTTGAGGTGTATCTTAAAATCAAGCGTATTTATGACTATTTTTCGCCCATAGGGGGGAGACATTGTGATTCAGACGAAACAAAAAGATTTACAAGAAATACTTACTGCAGCGATTGAATCTGCGACTGATGAAAAAACATTGGTCAGTTTTGTAAAACAAATAGATTGGATGGATCCGCTTCTTTTTTATGCAGCAGGAAAAAAGGTTGCATCCGAAAATAGATGTTATTTTGCAGACCCAGCTCAGCATGTTATTTTTGCTGGCATTGGCTCTGTTTTCACTATAGCAAAATCTTCTGACGAGCGCTTTGAAAATGCCTGTGAAGAGTGGAATAAAGTGCAGGAGAAAGCAATTGTTCACAGGGAAGAGTATGAATTTGGAACGGGTCCACTTTTATTTGGTGGTTTTTCATTTGATCCAGAAAAAAAGCAAACGGATCTGTGGAAAGAATTTAAAGATGCAACATTATCGTTACCTGCTTTTCTTTTAACAGTTAAAAATGAAAAAGCATGGTTAACGATAAATACATTTATTTCAGCTGAAGACTCTGTACAGATGGTTTATGAAGAAATTGTTTCTTCAGAAGAAAGAATTTTACAAGAATGTAAAGGGCCGCTTACAGAAGCGAAATTAACAGTAACTTCTAAAGT
This sequence comes from Bacillus pfraonensis, assembly GCF_050768835.1. Lineage (NCBI taxonomy): Bacteria > Bacillati > Bacillota > Bacilli > Caryophanales > Bacillaceae > Bacillus > Bacillus pfraonensis. The sequence goes on from NZ_JAHCDO010000007.1 coordinate 14,237, forward strand.
AGAAGTTGATCCAAAGGGCTGGATGAATGCAATTGTAAAAGTACAAGAAGAAATGAAAAAAGGAAGCGTACAGAAGGTTGTATTAGCAAGAGAGCTAAAACTAGTGATGGATCGAAATATTGATTCTGCTCGTGTTTTAGAAGCGCTCCGCATCGGGCAGCCGGATTGTTACGTATTTTCCTTTGATTATAAAGGGGCATGTTTCTTAGGAGCAACACCTGAAAGGTTAATTCGTAAAGAAGGTGAGAAATTTACATCGATGTGTCTTGCCGGCTCGATTGGTCATGGTAACTCTATAGAAGAAAGTAAGCAAAATGGCGAGATGCTTCTTCATGATGAAAAGAATTTAGCAGAGCATGGCTATGTAGTAAATATGATTCGCAGCGTATTAAATGAACATTGTGAGTTTGTTACTATTCCAGAGCGTCCAGGATTATTAACAACAAAAAATTTACTACATTTATATACACCAGTGGAAGCGAAAGGTGATGCATCCCTTCTGACAATGGTAGAAGAACTGCACCCGACGCCAGCTCTTGGCGGCACACCTCGCCACGCGGCGATGAAATTAATTCGTGATGTAGAATTATTAGACCGTGGATTGTACGGAGCACCAATCGGTTGGATAGATGAAAAAGGGAACGGTGAATTTGCAGTCGCGCTGCGCTGCGGATTATTAAATGGTGATAAGGCATCCTTATTTGCCGGTTGCGGTATTGTGATTGATTCAGTTCCGCAACTTGAATATGAAGAAACAAGTTTGAAGTTTAGACCGATGCTTGGTGCTTTGGAGGAATTAATGAAATGAATAATCATATAGAAGCATTATCATATTATTTAGGCGCATTTGTGGACGAACTAGCGCGTTTAAATGTATATGATGTCGTCATTAGTCCAGGCTCACGGTCAACACCGCTAGCCTTATTAATGGAGCAACATGAACAGATCCAAACGTATTTACATGTAGATGAAAGATCAGCTGCCTTTTTCGCGCTCGGTATTGCGAAAGCCAAGCATCGTCCTGTAGCAATTTTATGTACATCAGGAACAGCGGCAGCGAATTACTATCCAGCAATTTGTGAAGCTTTTCATTCACGTGTACCACTTCTTGTTTTAACAGCAGACAGACCTCATGAACTAAGAGATGTTGGTGCACCGCAGGCAATGAATCAATTGAATTTATATGGCTCTTTTGTAAAACAGTTTATGGAGATGGCACTGCCAGAAGCTAGAGATCCTATGTATCATTATGCACGTATGACAGCTGGGCGTGCTATCGCAAGTGCATCGCTTGCACCGAAGGGACCTGTCCATATTAACTTCCCGCTTCGGGAGCCACTCATTCCTAATTTCTCTTTAGAGAATTTATGGGAAAAAGGTCGTAGTGAATATACAGGGGCCGTTCATCAAGGAAATATGACGATGACGAGTGAATATGTAAGTTCTCTTACAGAGCGCCTTTCAAGTATGGAAAAGGGGCTTATTGTTTGTGGAGACGATAGTCATCCAGAGATTGCTGAAGTGATTACGCAGTTTGCTGAAAAAACTGGTTATCCGATTTTAGCAGATCCACTTTCCGGCCTCAGAAGCGGCGAGCATGATAAATCAATGGTAATGGATTGCTATGATACATTTTTACGAAACGAATTGTTAAAGGATACATGGAAGCCAGAAGTAATCATTCGTTTTGGTGGTATGCCTGTATCAAAAGCATTAACACAATATATAAAGAAACAAGAGGTTGCTATCCATATCGTTGTAGATGAGTCAGGAAAATGGAGAGATCCAGCTCTTGTAGCGACGGAAGTTGTATGTGCAAGTGATGTCTCGTTCTGTAAAGCAATGATAGATCATATGCAAAAGCAAGAAAAGAATGATTGGTACGGGATGTGGAAATATATAAACGATAAGGCGAAGGAACAGCTTCGGGAAATCGAAACATATGAAACAGCATTTGAAGGAAAAGTGATTACAGATATCGTGCATGTACTGCCAGAGGGAGCGACTTTATTTGCCAGCAATAGTATGCCAATTCGTGATACAGATACGTTCTTCTTTACAACAGATAAAAGAATCAATGTAATGGCAAACCGTGGTGTGAATGGTATTGATGGGATTATTTCAACAGCTCTAGGCGCTAGTATGGTTTGTGAACCGCTTGTATTAGTCATCGGTGATTTGTCATTTTATCATGATCTAAATGGACTATTGGCAGCAAAATTACATGATTTAAATGTAACAATTGTTGTTGTCAATAATGATGGTGGCGGTATTTTCTCATTCCTACCGCAATACGAGTCAAAAGAACATTTTGAATCATTATTCGGGACGCCGCTTGGACTTGATTATGAACATGTTGTAAACATGTACGGTGGTTCATTCGCACGTGTAAATGGCTGGGACGCATTTCGTGAAGAAGTACAAAAAGGAACAATTGAAAAAGGATTACACGTTGTAGAAATTTGTACGAATCGTGACGAGAACTTACAGCTGCACCGTGATTTATGGGCAAGTACATCGAAGATTGTTACAGAGATTTTGCAAGGTGAAGCGGAATGAAAGTAATGCTAGAAGGTGTAACGTATGAATATGAAGTGGTAGGTAGTGGAGAACCGCTACTACTTCTTCATGGTTTTACGGGTAGCATGGAAACGTGGCGTCCATTTATTTCTTCATGGAGTCAGCAATTTCAAGTGATCTTAGTTGATCTTGTTGGACATGGAAAAACAGAAAGTCCTGAGGAAATGACGCATTATGATATTCAAAACGTGGCACTGCAAATGACGACACTACTCGATCATTTGCATATTGAAAAAGCACATATACTTGGATACTCAATGGGCGGAAGACTTGCGATTACGATGGCGTGTTTGTATTCAGAGCGCGTGAAGTCTCTTTTATTAGAAAACTGTACAGCTGGGCTTGAAATGGAAGCGGATAGGGAAGCACGTCGCATAAAAGATGAACAGCTTGCAGATCGAATCGAATTCGAAGGTATAGAATTGTTTGTTAATTTCTGGGAAAACATTCCGCTGTTTGCAACACAAAAGAAATTACCAAATGATATGAAAGAAGCAGTTCGAAAAGAGAGACTAGCCAATATCCCAAGAGGACTTGCCAATAGTCTTAGGGGCATGGGAACAGGGGTGCAACCTTCATGGTGGAATCAGCTTGAAAGACTCAAAATGCCCGTTCTTTTAATGAATGGAGAGTATGATCAAAAGTTTTTTCAAATCCTCGCAAGCATGAAAAAATGCATCCCGCACGCGAAATTTGTCAAAATTGATGGAGCTGGTCATGCAATTCATGTGGAACAACCGCAAAAGTTTGGTACAATAGTAGAGGGATTTCTAAAAACCATAAAGTGATGCTTACTTCCTTCAAGGGAAGTAGCGCTCATAGAGCGGCTAGTGGAAAAACATTAGCACAAATAAAAAGGAGGTAAGAGTAATGGCTATTGAATGGGTAAAAGAAGGCAATTACGAAGATATTATTTATTCCACATACAATGGTATCGCAAAGATTTCGATTAACCGTCCTGAAGTACATAACGCATTCCGTCCTGAAACGGTAATGGAGTTAATCGATGCATTCGCACATGCGCGCGATGATGAAAATGTTGGCGTTATCATTTTAACTGGTGAAGGTGGACGTGCATTCTGCTCTGGCGGCGACCAAAAAGTTCGCGGTCATGGTGGATATGTAGGGGGAGATAAAATTCCTCGCCTAAACGTATTAGACTTACAACGTTTAATCCGTGCAATCCCGAAACCAGTTATCGCGATGGTAGCAGGTTATGCAATTGGTGGTGGACACGTACTTCATATCGTATGTGACTTAACAATTGCAGCAGACAACGCTGTATTTGGACAAACTGGTCCGAAAGTAGGTAGCTTTGATGGTGGATATGGTGCTGGCTATTTAGCTCGCATGGTAGGACATAAGAAAGCTCGTGAAATTTGGTACCTATGCCGTCAATACAGTGCACAAGAAGCACTTGATATGGGCTTAATTAATACAGTTGTACCACTAGATCAATTAGAAGCAGAAACAGTACAATGGGCAGAAGAAATGCTAGAAAAGAGCCCAATGGCACTACGTTTCTTAAAAGCTGCATTCAATGCAGATACAGACGGTTTAGCTGGTATCCAACAACTAGCGGGAGACGCAACGTTATTGTACTACACAACTGACGAAGCAAAAGAAGGTCGCGACGCGTTCAAAGAAAAACGCCGTCCGGACTTCGGACAATTCCCTCGTTTTCCGTGATTAAAGCGAAGCCGGCTGTTTAGACCCGTCGGCTAAGGTTCTTTCGCACAGAAAGTGATTTTTACTTTCTCGTGCGGAAGGTTCTTAGAAGCAAGGGTCTAGGAGGCGTAGTCTGCCTCGCAGGAAGGCGTGAAACGACCGACTGTTCTAGCCGCTGTAGCTAGATAAGATCAAAAGCGGAAGCAAAAAAGAGACTTGATTCTACATCAAGTCTCTTTCTTTGATGAAAGGAGACTACGTAATGAAGACGATGCCCAATTGGTTAATGCAACGTGCTTTTTTAACGCCAGATCGCATTGCAATCGAGACAAAAGAAGAAACAATTACATTTTTAGAACTGCATAAAAAAGTATTATTCGTTTGTGAACACCTTTCCTACTTACAGATAGAAAAGGGGCAAAAAGTGGCTGTTCTGATGAAAAATGGTACGGAGATGATTACGGTAATTCATGCCTTGTCTTATATAGGGGCAGTAGCTGTACTTCTGAATACGCGTCTTTCAAGAGAAGAGCTACTTTGGCAAATGAAAGATGCTGAAGTTGTTTGCTTAGTAACGGACCAAGAACTTGAAACAGAGCAGGTACCAGTATATGCATTTGAAAAAGTAATGAACGGAACGAAGCAAATGGCAATGATTCAAGAGGAGTTCTCTTTAGAAGAAGCGATGACAATTATTTATACGTCAGGAACCACTGGGAAGCCAAAAGGGGTTATTTTAACATACGGTAATCACTGGGCAAGTGCTGTTGGATCATCGCTTAATTTAGGGCTTCGTGATGACGATTGTTGGTTAGCGTGTATGCCAATGTTTCATGTGGGCGGATTATCTCTTTTAATGAAAAATGTAATGTACGGTATGAGAGTTTTGCTTGTTCCGAAATATGATCCTGATTTTATTCATAAAGCCATCAAAACAAGAGGAGTAACAATCATATCGGTCGTCTCTAAAATGCTAACGGACTTGTTAGAAAGACTTGGAGAGGAGACATATCCGAATTCGTTACGCTGCATGTTATTAGGCGGAGGGCCAGCACCGAAGCCTCTATTAGAAGTATGTGTTGCAAAAGGAATTCCTGTATATCAAACGTATGGAATGACAGAAACATCTTCGCAAATTTGTACGTTATCAGCTGATTACATGTTAACGAAAGTTGGTTCAGCAGGAAAACCTCTTTTCCCATGTCAGCTTCGAATCGAGAAGGATGGTAAGGTTATGCCGCCGAATGTTGAAGGTGAGATTGTTGTAAAAGGGCCGAATGTGACACGTGGCTATTTTAAACGGGAAGACGCAACGCGTGAAACGATAACAGATGGCTGGCTTCATACAGGAGACCTTGGCTATTTAGATGAAGAAGGGTTCTTATATGTATTAGATCGTCGCAGTGATTTAATTATTTCAGGCGGGGAAAATATTTATCCAGCGCAAATTGAAGAAGTATTGCTTGCGCATCCTGCGGTAGGGGAGGCTGGTGTTGTTGGGAAAGCGGATGAAAAGTGGGGCCAAGTACCTGCTGCTTTTATCGTTAGAGCGAGCAATGTAACAGAAGAGGAAATGATTCAGTTTTGTAAAGAGAAATTAGCAAAGTATAAAGTACCAAAAGAAGTGCATTTCTTATCAGAATTACCACGTAATGCTTCGAAAAAATTGTTAAGACGGGAACTAAGGCAGCTTTTGGAGGAAATGTAGATGAAATTTAAAAAGGTGACGCTATATATAACGGAAATGCCGCTTGTTACTCCTTTTGCTGCAAGTTACGGAACGTATAAGACACGTGAAAGTATCGTCATTGAGTTAGAGGATACGGACGGATATATTGGTTTTGGGGAAGTTGTTGCTTTCAGAGAGCCATGGTACACAGAAGAAACCGTAACAACGGCACTTCATATGCTTCAAGATTTTTTATTGCCAGATTTACTGAAAGCTGAAATTATGCATCCAAATGAAATTCCCGGTCTCTTTCAGCATATCAAGCGGAACCGGATGGCGAAAGCGGGAATAGAAGGCGCGGTATGGGACTTGTATGCGAAACGTCAAAACAAATCATTAGCGACTTTACTTGGAGGAGCGCAGCGAGAAATTGAAGTCGGTGTTGTAATTGGACTAGATACCATTCCCAACATGTTAAAGCGAATTGAAATGTATGCAGAAGAAGGATATCAGCGTTTTAAAGTGAAAATCAAACCAGAGCTTGATTATAAGTTGTTAAAGGAAATTCGAAAGGCTTTCCCAGAGATTCCATTAATGGCTGATGCGAATTCAGCGTATACGTTAACGGATACGGAGCAGTTAAAAAGATTAGATGAGTTTCAGTTAATGATGATTGAGCAGCCATTAGCGGATAACGATTTTCTTGATCATGCCAAGCTTCAAAAACAAATTGAGACACCTATTTGTTTAGATGAAAGTATTCATAGTCTAGAAGACGCAAGAGTCGCAATTACACTAGGCAGCTGCCGCATCGTAAATATTAAACCAGGGCGAGTTGGCGGACTAACCGAATCAATTCAAATTCATGATTATTGCAAGGAACATGCTATTCCTGTTTGGTGCGGTGGTATGGTTGAAATGGGAATTTCACGTGCGCAAAATATTGCGTTAGCATCACTCCCGAACTTTACAATTCCAGGCGATATTTCAGCTTCTAGTAGACATTGGGAACGTGATATTATTTCACCTGAAGTGATGCTCAAAGACGGGAAGGTAATGGTTCCGCAACATACTGAATGCAGTTATGAAGTAAATCGTGGAAGATTAGAAGAAATAATGAAAAAGCGGATTGTGTATGGAAGATGAAATAGAAAAGGTTACTCTTGAGAGTAGCCTTTTCTTATTGTACAAATAGGGTAGACTAGTTTAAAATCGAGCGTGTGAAAATGGAATGATGTAGGGGGGATAAAATGAAGCGTATTTCAATTTTGATAGCTGATGATGAGGCTGAAATTGCGGATTTAATTACAATACATTTAGAAAAAGAGGGCTATCATGTTATTAAAGTAGCTGATGGAGAAGAAGCTATTCGTGTTATTCACTCTCAACCAATTGATTTAGTAATTTTGGATATTATGATGCCTAAAATGGACGGGTATGAAGTAACGCGGCAAATTCGCGCGCAATATTATATGCCTATCATTTTCTTAAGTGCGAAAACATCTGATTTTGATAAGGTGACTGGGCTCGTAATAGGTGCAGATGATTATATGACGAAGCCGTTCACGCCGATTGAATTAGTTGCTCGTGTAAATGCACAATTACGCCGATTTTTCATGTTAAATCAACCGAGGGAAGAGGAAAGTAAATCAATTTTAGAAATTGGTGGGGTCGTTATTTATCCAGAGCAACGGACTGTGAGTGTGTACGGAGAACGAATTGAATTAACTCCAAAAGAGTTTGATATTTTATATTTATTAGCGAGTCATCCGAAGAAAGTTTACAGTGTGGAAAATATCTTTCAACAAGTGTGGGCAGAAGATTATTATGAAGGTGGGAACACAGTTATGGTACATATTCGCACCTTACGAAAAAATCTTGGAGAAGATAAAAGGAAGAATAAATTAATAAAAACTGTTTGGGGGGTCGGCTATACATTCAATGGCTAAAATCATAAGAAGCTTTCGTTCAAAAATGATAGCACTATTTGCTTTAAGCATTATACTAGCTGGTAGTGTGACGTATATAATTTATAAAGGGTTGCAGCTGTATTATAAAACTATGGTTCGTTATGAAGATCCTTTAGCACAATTTCGGTCAGCAATAAGAGATATTGGAGATATTAATTTCTTTTTAATTATATTTACTCCTTTATCTATTTTGTTTTTTTTCTTTCTCACCAGACCGTATTCAAAGTATTTCAGTGAAATTTCTAATGGAATTCATCATCTTGCTAATGGTGATTTTACAAATCGAGTGCATGTTTCATCCAATGATGAGTTTAGAGATATCGCACACGAAATCAATCTAGCGAGTGAAAAGTTAAAAGAAGCTGTTGAAAGAGGCGATTTTGCAGAAAGCAGTAAAGATCAGCTAGTCGTAAATTTGGCCCATGATTTAAGAACGCCATTAACATCTGTTTTAGGTTATTTAGATTTAATTCTTAAAGACGAGAATTTGACAAAGGAACAAATTAAACACTTTTCCACTATTGCTTTTACGAAGTCTCAAAAATTAGAGAATTTAATTGATGAACTATTTGAAATAACGAGAATGAATTATGGCAGGTTAAAGGTTGAGAAAAGGCTGATTGATTTAAGTGAATTACTTATACAGCTAGATGAGGAGTTATATCCTTTATTAGAGAAATATGATTTAGTAGCTAGAATGAATATTGCTCCCTATTTAAATATTTATGGTGACGGAAAATTGTTGGCAAGAGTATTTGAAAATCTTTTAATGAATGCGATTCGTTATGGATATGATGGACAATTTGTTGATATGAATGGACATATTGATAATGGAGAAGTTGTCGTACAAATTATTAATTATGGAGATAGCATTCCGAAAGAAGAGTTACCGTATCTTTTTGATATGTTTTATACAGGCAATAAAGCAAGAACGCAGCAGCAAAATAGTACAGGGCTTGGTTTATTTATTGCGAAAAACATTGTGGAGCAACATAATGGAACGATTTCTGTGGAAAGTAGTGTAATACGGACAATATTTGAAGTGAGATTACCGAAAAGTGATGGTAACGAATCTCATTTAATAATTTAATAAAAATTTTAAGTTTACCCCACTTTTTATTTAAATAGTTTTTTCTATTCTATACGTAAGTAAGATTAAGGAGGAACTAGAAATGAAAAAGTGGGTATTTATTTTGTTTTTTATATTGTGCACAGTATGTGTTGGTATTTATATAGCGCCATTATTCCTAAATGAGGTAGATGTTAAGATTGTAGAAAAAGAGGATAAGGTAAATTGGACGAATACTGAAAAGAAAGAGATAACAAAAGAGCAAATTTATAAAGGTGATTTATTATTAGTCAATAAAAATTATCCCGTTCAGAAAGGTAGTATAAGGCCTGATATTGTAAATATACTTCAAAATCAAGAATTGGTAAAAGGTTATGGAGTGCTTGATAGAAACCTTCGTTTATCAAAGGATATTGTGAAAAAATTTTTAAAGATCGTAGATGCAGCAGAAAAAGAAGGTATCCGTCATTTTTTAATCAGCAGTGGGTATCGAGATTTTGAAGAGCAAAGGAAGCTATATCAAAAAATGGGTTCTGATTATGCGTTACCAGCAGGGTATAGTGAGCATAATTTAGGACTATCACTCGATGTCGGGTCTACTCAAATGAAAATGGAGAAAGCTCCTGAAGGAAAATGGATTGAAGAAGAGGTGTGGAAATACGGTTTTGTTTTACGCTATCCGAAAAATAAAAGCAATATTACAGGAATTCAATATGAGCCGTGGCATATACGTTATGTCGGTTTGCCTCATAGTGCGATTATGCAGAAAAAGAACTTTACTTTAGAAGAATATTTAGATTTTCTGAAAGAAAAAAAAGTGATTTCAACTAATATTGAAGGAAAAAAATATACGGTTTCTTATTATAAAATTTCAAAGAGTATCAGTGTTAATGTTCCGGTAAATAAGCATTATGAAATTTCAGGGAACAATATGGATGGAGTAATTTTGACCGTACATGAATAATAAATCTACACGGTGTTTTATGAACTCCTTATGTGAATAAGAAAGAGCAAGAATAGCTATTAGGCTCGGCTGCTACCGCATCATAAATATTAAAGTAGGACGAGTGCGGACTAACAGAATCAATCCAAATTCATGATTATTGCAAGGAACATGCTATTCCAGTTTGGTGCGGTGGTATGGTGGGAATGGGAATTTCACGCGCACAAAATATTGTGTTAGCATCACTCCCGAACTTTACAATTCCAGGCGATATTTCAGCTTTGGGTAGACATTGGGAGCAAGATATTATTTCACCAGAAGTAACATTGCAAGGTGGAAAAGTGATTGTTCCGAAAGAGCCTGGGTTTGGATATAACGTGAACCGGGAAAGATTAAAAGAAATTACAAGAACACGTAAAGAGTATAATCAAAATAACTAATAATGTTAAGGTGATACGATGGATAGTATAACGAAACCTTATTTTAGAAAATCTAGAAGCAAATATCGAAAGAAATATTTGTCCGCCTGAAAATAAGAAAAATCACGACTTTTATTCAACGGTTGACATAAAAAAGAGCACTATTTACTCGCAATAGTGCTCTTTTTTATGCCAAACATTTCTTATTTTAGTAAACCTCCCTGTTAGTGAAATAAGGGAATCTGAAATCCTTTCAATTATTAAGATTCGGTTCATCATTTTTATAAACGGTATGACTTTTTATAGGTTTTCTTCAACTAACGCAACCCGTTAGCTTAATGTAAGGTTAATTGTTTTGACACCTTAATTTAATATACATTCATGGATTGAATTGCGCTATAAGGAAATATTAAGGTTGTATGATTCACCCTTGATATTTAAACTCATTAGATAAAGTGGAGGTAATAGCATGGCTGTAAGAAAAAAAGACAAGTTTACAAATCATTTAAGTAATATTTCCTTAAATTTAAAAGAAAGTGCTAATTATTTCGCTGACTATAAATTAAAAAATATTAATGACCTTAAAATTTTTTCTGAAAAAATGAAGGAATATGAATCGGAGGGGGATTCTCTAGTTCATGAAGTTATCAAAGATTTACACAATGCTTTCATCACTTCCATTGAACGAGAAGATATTTTATCTCTTAGCTTGAGCATGGATGATGTTTTAGATGGGTTAGAACATACTGCTGCTCTATTTGAAATGTATTCTATAGTAAATGCTGATAATTATATGCTTAAGTTTGTTGATGCTATCCGTAATTGTACTGCTGAAATTGTGGCAGCGGTTGAAATGTTGGCAACAAAGAAATTACTAAACATGAGGGATCATGCTATCAAAATTAAAGAGTTGGAATCAAAATGTGATGAGATTTTGCGTGAATCCATTAAAAATCTGTTTGCTAATGAAAAAGATCCTATTCGTATTATTCAATATAAAGAAATCTATGAAGAGCTCGAAAATATTGCGGATTTTTGTCAGAATGTAGCCAACACATTAGAAAGCATTATCATGAAGAATGCTTAACCGTATTCAAGCAGTATTAATATAGTTCTGGAGTGAAAATTAACATAGTCAAAAAATATGTGGAGGCTCTAATGACAACAATAATTATTATCGTTATTCTTGGTTTAATTTTTGAATTCATTAATGGATTTCATGATACAGCTAATGCAATTGCAATGTCAGTTTCTACAAAGGCTTTATCACCACGATTCGCGGTTATTTATGCAGGTGTATTAAATTTTATAGGTGCTTTAATATCAGAAGCTGTAGCAAAATCGATTGGTGGTAAAATTGCTGATCCTTTTCAGATTGAAAATGGCTTGTTAATCGTCATTGCCGCTCTTATTGCAGCTATATTTTGGAATCTGTTTACATGGTACTATGGGATTCCTTCTTCATCGTCACACACTTTAATCGGATCTGTTGCCGGAGCTGTTATTTTTGGATCAGGAATACATTCTATAAATTGGGAAGGTTTCACAGATATTATAAAAGCCCTAATCATTTCTCCTTTTTTAGCTTTTATAGTAGGATTTATTCTAATGAAAATATTAGCAATTGCTTTTAAAAACGTAAATCCTCGCCGTGCGACTCGTGGTTTTCGAGGGTTTCAAGTTGTAGCTTCTGGTTTAGCTGCATTTTCTCATGGAGGAAATGATGGACAAAAAACAATGGGAATTATTGTTTTTGCTTTAGTAGCAGGTGGTTATCAAACCACATTAGATGTACCACTTTGGGTACAAGTTACTTGTGCAGCGACAATTGGTATAGGAACAATGATGGGTGGAATGCGGATTATTAAAACGGTGGCTAAAAAAATATTTAAAGTTCAACCTATCAATGGATTTGCTGCAGATTTAACATCATTTGTAGTATTACAAGGTGCTACTATTTTAGGGCTACCAGTATCAACCACACATGTATCTTCATCTGCCATTCTAGGCGTTGGTTCCGCTAAACGTGTTCGGGGTGTAAATTGGGGAGTCGCTATAAGAATTGTGACGACTTGGGTTATTACACTGCCAATATCGGCATTATTAGCTGGTTTAGTAATGATGGTAATGAAAATTTTTATATAAGGATGTTAAATGAAAAAACAATGGTTAAGTGTCTAATAATAGTTGGAAAAACATTGTAGGGGCAGGATCATTAATGTTCTCATACGTAAATGATGCTGGTTTTTCGCTTGTAAAAGAATATTTAGGATTAACGGTAAAAGAAACGTTTAAGACGTGGACAGTACTGGAAACTCTATTGTCATTTATCTCATTTGGGCTTGCGTTATTAACTCGATATGTTCGTTTAAAGTAGAGAGGATGCTCTTTTTTAGAGCATCCTTTTTGTGTAATGATGCAAATTTTTCTTTCGTTATATAGGGTGACCATTCCCACGAAACAAGCCTGTTTTTAGGCAAAACAAGCTCCCGATTTTCCATATAAACATAATATAAATGGAATCCCCTCATTTAGAACAAGATGATCTTGTTGCGAATGATACTAAAGGAGGAATAGAGTAATGAGTGAAAATTGCGATCACAAACCTGTAAGACACGGCTGCGGCGGCGGTTTTGCGCTTTTAATTGTATTGTTTATTTTATTGATCATCATCGGTGCTAGCTGCTTCAGTGGTAGAGGCGGCGATTACTGTGGTTATGGAGGCGGTTTTGACGGCTACGGTGGGTTCTGCTGCTAACATTTAAAAACTATTGAAATAGCCTTGTGCACACGCACGAGGCTATTTCATTCACAATTTAAGACGTTGTGATAATTTATTCATGTAAAAGGAACGGATTAAAAAGAAGAAAATGATCTCGATAATCCCAAATAAAGTGAGTACAAATAATAGTTCTTTAAGTAAAGAAAGGGAAAGCACTGCTTGTAAAAATTGAATTGCAAATATCGTATGAATAGCTGCAACTATATAAGGTACGAAAAATAAGATAGCTAATTGAATTGTTGCGGAACGGAACATTTCAGATTCTGTTAATCCAATTTTTGTAATGGTAATATACTTTTGTTCTTCCCGCGTTAAATCATTATACATACGGAAATATAAGACACTTGCTGCACCGATAAAGAAGATAATACCGAGAAATGTTCCGATAAAGAAACTAGAGACATTATCTTTTTTACTATATGCTAATGCATCACTAGATGTATAAAGACTGAATGGGATAGTAATGTGTTGTTCTTCAGGCTTTGTTTTCTCCAATAAATCGTTTCGATCTTTATCTATGCTATTTACCATATTTGTAGTAGGGGCTAGAGTGTCTTCCCAATTTTCAACAAGATAGTTATAAATGGTAATGGTTTCAATATGCGGAATCATATTGTCAATTACGTGATCTTGCAACACAATTGTATGCGGAAGAGCGTATTGTGGCTCTACACTATGTTTTAAAAATCCTTTAATGTGAAACTCTTTTTTGTTAGACTCCAAAGTTATTGTTTCTTGTTTTGCAAATGGATTTGCAATTAAATTTAATAGCGTTGGTGAATATTTAGAAATTATATATGCTTCGTCTGGACCTAACTGAATTTCTGGTTTTTTTAACAGTTTAGCTAGTGTATTATAATCACTCATTTTCATAAGCACAATAGCTTCTTCGTGAGCTGTATCTTTTAAAAGTGTAAATGCATATTTTTGATATTGAAATGCGTGATTTGTAAGCTCTTGTTCTATTTTTGAAATATGTTTTTGTTCGAATGAATTTCCAGGCTTAGATGTATACGTAAACGGAACAGGATAGCGTTCTAAAATAGATGCTTTTGTGTAATTATTCATAGCAAAGAGCGGTGTAATAATTGTGAAAGCAAGTGCAGATAACATAGTAACAATAAAGAGCATATTGATATTACCACGCGTGCGAGCGACTAAATCTGAAATCCATAACATATTTATTTGTTTCATATAAAATTTTCTTCTCTTTCTTAAAATAGATATAAAGAGAAGAATCGTTTGAGAAAAGAATAAATATGTTCCAATGGTTACAAGTGGCAAAATCGATAAAATGATAAAGATTACAGAGCCATCCTGTACGTTTTTTTCGGTGACATATCCTTTTGGATATCCAGCGATATAATAACATAGACCTAAACAAGCTAAAGCAAATAAAGAAATAAGAATAGAAGGCCGTTTTTCTTTTCCTTGCTTTTGATCGCTTTTAATGAGACGAACTGTTTTACGTGTACGAACGAACATAGGTGTGAACGTAGAAACGATAAAAAATAGAACAATAAAAGTTACGGTTGTTGCGATAATTGCTTTTGTTGGCCAATATAAATAGATTCCTGTTGCACCTGTTAATTTGGAAGTAACGAGTAGGAAAAAGTTAGAAAAAACAAGACCGACTTGAATACCAGCAAAAATTGCTAAGATCCCAATTATCATATTTTCCAGAAAAATAAGCCGTTTTAACTGTTTTTTAGAAATACCGAGAACGGTTAAAATCCCAAATTGTTTTTTGCGTACATTTAAAAATGTTCCAATCGAGTATAGTAAAAAAAAGAACGAGAACATAACGATGACGAATTGTGCCATTCCAATTAAATTCATTAGCGGCCCTTGTTCTTTTATATCTTGTAAGCGTGGATGATACGAATATACAGTAAAGGAAAAGAAAACTGTAATCGAAAATACACTGCTTATAAAATAGGCGAAATATGCCTGTGAATTCCGAGAGACATTTTTAAAAGCAAATTGCCAAAATGTCATCCACGTCTTCCTCCTAATAACGCCAACACATCTAATATTTCTTGATAGAATTTTTCACGATATAGACCGCGGTGTAATTCATTGTAAAGTTCACCATCTTTAATAAAAATCACACGGTTACAATAGCTCGCTGCGAACGGATCGTGTGTTACCATTAAAATGGTTGCGTCTTCTTCTTTATTTAATTTTGTAAATAGCTCCATTACATCAATGGCAGCTTTTGAGTCTAAATTTCCAGTAGGTTCATCAGCAAGCAAGAGTGATGGATGATGAATAACAGCACGAGCCACTGCGGTGCGCTGCGCCTGACCACCAGAAACTTCAAAAATCCGCTTGTCTAAAATATGATCAATTCCGAGTTTCCTTGAAATTGTATCTAATCTCGCATCCATTTCTTTCAACGGAATATTGTCTAATGTTAATGGCAATACAATATTTTCACCGATTGTTAACGTATCTAGTAAGTTAAAGTTTTGGAAAACAAACCCTAATTCTTGACGGCGGAAAACGGCTAGCTTTTCACGGCGGAATGTGTGAGGCTCTTTTCCATTAATAAATACCTCCCCAGCAGTAGGAGAATCAATTGTAGATATAACGTTTAAGAAAGTGGACTTCCCGCTTCCTGAAGGGCCCATAATTGCGACAAACTCACCTTTATCTACATGTAAATTAATATTTTTTAAAGCAGTATGAGGGACTTTGCCCTCGTACACTTTTGAGACATTTTTTATGTGTAATACTTCTTCCATAAAACTCACCTTTCTATCTTTTAAAGCTTAATATGCTGTGATAATTTTTGCATATATAGGGAACGAATTAATAAGAAAAAGATGATTTCAACCGTTCCAAAAATCATAAGAACAACAGTTACTTCAGCAAATAATGATAGGCCCATAATTTCTTGTAACATTTTTGCGGCAAACATCGTATGAATAGATGCCATAATATAGGGAACAAAGAATAAAATCGCAAGCTGAATCGTAGCGGAGCGTTTCATCTCAGATTCTGTTAAACCAATTTTTGTAATGGTAATATATTTTTCCTGTTCATTTGTTAAATCTGTATACATGCGGAAGTAAAGGACACTTCCTGCTCCAATGAAGAAAATGACGCCTAGGAACGTACCGATTAAGAAGAATGAAGCGGCACCTAATTTAATCTCGTATAGCGTGTTACTCGCTTCGTTCATGATAAATAATGGTTCTTCAGATGGGATGTTTCTTCGATCTTTTGCGAATTTATCAAGATACTCCGCAGCAATTTCATTTGTCTTTTCCCAGTCTGTTACTTGAAAATTATAAAGCGTTATATGTTTCATGTTATTTGATAAAGCGTCTACTGTATCATCAGATAAAATCAATATTTGTGATGTCCAGCCAGTTGGTATCACGTTAATATTTTCATAATCTTGTACATGCAGTGTCAGCGCATTTGGAGAAATTGTGACGCTTTTTCGTTTAAATTCTTCTTGCATTGGACTTAATATGTTTTGATAGCCATATCCAGGTAATATATAAGTTTCATTCTTTTGTACAAAAAGTTGCTTACGATGTAAAGCAGTCGCAAGTTTATTATAGTCACTTTCTTTTAACACATATGCTTCTTGTTCATAGGGAGTGACTTCATCTTTTTGTAATGAAACTGCATATAAGTCTGTTTTGAATTTTTTATATGAAAATTGTTCTTCACTAAGCCGTTTTTCTAACCAGTCCATATGCTGCGTGACAAGTGGATTGGCGTCGTACGAAAGATAGGTGAACGGAAATGGACTATTGTTAGTAACATCGAATTTCATAAACTTCCCAAATCCATATATGAATGTGATCATCGTAAAAGCGAGAGTAGAAAGCATTGCTACAATAAATAGCATATTAATATTTGTACGAATGCGGCTTGCTAAATCAGAAATCCAAAGCATATTAATTCGTTTCATATAAAATTTTCTTCGTTTTTTCAGTATGCGAATGAGGAGGAAACTAATTTGAGAAAAGAAAAGATAGGTTCCAATTGCAACGAATGATGGAATAACGAAAATACTAGAAACAATGTATAGAGCTCCTATATCTGAACCGAGTGATATAAAGTATTTTGGGTTCCCAGCTAATACATAACCTGATAATAAACAAATAGCACCGAATAGTGAAATCAGGATAGATGGTTTTCTTTCTTTTTGTTTCACTTTCCCTTCCTTTAGAAGTCGAACCGCTTTTCTTGTTCGAATGAGCATAGGAGTGAAAGCTGATACAACGATAAAGAGTCCTAGAAAGATTGTCGCTGTTAAAATAATCGCTTTTGTTGGCCAATATAAATAGAGTCCAGGAGCATATGTAATTTTTGCTGTTACCAATAAGAAAAATTGTGAAAATACAAGTCCAAATTGAATACCAAAGAAAATTGATAAGATTCCAATTAACATATTTTCCATGAAAACAAGGCGTTTTAATTGTTTTCTTGATATCCCTAAAACGGTTAAAATACCAAATTGTTTTTTGCGAACTTTTAAGAAGGTACCGATAGAATATAGAAGAAAGAAAAAGGAAAAACCAACAATGACTATTTCTGAAAATATCATTAATCCTGAAATTCCATCAACTAGGCTAGAATTCTGTAACCGAGGGTGAAATAAATACACCGCAAATGAAAAGAATACAGCAATGGAAAACGCGCTGCTTACAAAGTAGGCGAAATAAGCTCTTGAGTTTCGCGTTACGTTTTTAAATGCAAACTGCCAAAATGTCATGATGTATACCTCCAAATAGAAGATATCGTTTGAGTCATGCTGCAAAAAATGTATGAGAGTGAGTTCTCATACATTTTGCTGAAATGTGTTATGTTCATTGCTCTGTCACCGTCCCAGATTCATCTGCTCGGTTATTCGCAGCGTTATGGAAGATGATTTTGATGCTTGTCCCTTTACCAACCTCGGAATCTAATTTCACAGAATGACCTAAATAAGAGCAAATCTTACTTACAATATAAAGTCCCATACCAGTTGATTCTCCAAAAGTACGTCCATTTTTCCCCGTGTAAAATGGTTCAAAGACTCTTCGAATATCTTCTTGCGGGATACCGACACCTTCATCACGAACTTCTAAAATAATATCTTTGCCGTTTCGATAGCCAGACAAGAAGACTTTCTTTCCGCGCTCACCAGAATAGCGAACCGCATTTGTCATTAATTGATAAATAATGAACTTAAGCCACTTTGCATCAGAAGCAACCTTAAGATCAGAATGAACTTCTAGAACTGGGAATACACCGTTACGAATAAAGAGTTCCTTTAAGCCATTAATATTTTTTGTTACAGCATCTTTTAGTGAAAGAGTTTCTACATGGAAATCTTCATGGAAGTTATTAAGCCTTGCCATATATAATGCCATATCTAGCCCTTGATTTAATCTTTCTAGTTCCTTTTTAAACTTAGGAATGAGATGTTCATCTTCCATTTCAAGAACCATAAGCTGCATAACAGAAACCGGTGTTTTCATTTGATGCACCCAGTGGTTAATGAATAATTGATGTTCTTGTTGCTTTACTTCATATGTTTGTAGTTCTTTTTGGAATAGGCGATACTGCGCCCTAACAAGTTCGTTGACGCCGTGCGGCATAGGAGCAGTCGCTCTTTCAATAAACGCATCTTCCATTTTTTCTGGGGGCTCACTCAACCTATGATACATTCTGCGGTTACGAACATAACGATAAGCAAGGAAGCAAATAAATAAATATAAGCTTAATACAATAAAGTAGAACTTATTGTTTTGGAATCCGTCTACTGCATCATAGAGAATAAAAATGATACCGAAGTTTAATGCATATAATAGAAAAAATGCAAAATGATCACGCAAAAATAACTTCATGTTTATTCACTCCAAGTTGCGTTAAAACGATACCCTAATCCGCGTACTGTTTCAATTGCATTTTCAATACCAAGCTCATTAAATTTCTTACGAAGACGTGTAATGTTTACGTTTAATGTATTTTCTTCAACGAAGCTTTCATCATCCCAAAGCGCAGCTAATAAATCTTCACGACTTGCTGTACGGGGGAATTTTGATAACAACATTTCTGCCAAGATTGCTTCTTTTTTTGTAAGAAGAACTTGCTGTGTTCCAAAGTGGATTTCTGGTCGCTCTGGGTATAGTTTTAAACCTTCCACTTCAACAATTCGCTCTGAAATACTTGGTGCATAGTCACCATAAATACGGCGTAATTGACCTTTAATTTTCGCCATAACAACATCGTAGTGGAATGGTTTTGTAATATAATCATCCGCACCGCTCTCAATTGCCATAATTTGTTCCATTTCACCAGCACGAGCAGAAATGAAAATAATCGGACAAGTAGATTCGTGACGAATTTGACGGCACCAGTAGAAACCATCGAACTTCGGTAAGTTTACATCTAGAAGCACTAGGTGTGGTTTCACTCTATTAAAAGAATCCATAATATCATCAAAGTTATCCGCAACAACAGCTTCGTAACCGTATTTTTGAATATGAGATTGCAGTAAAGATGAGATATTTGGATCGTCTTCAACGATTAAAATTTTATACATATGTATATTCCTCCTAAAAAACAATTGTAGCTATAGTGTACCATGTGTTTCGTGTCTTTTCATTAGCTTGAAACGAGTGCTAGTAAACAGTATAGGTCAAAAGTGGAAAAAGTAAAAAGGTTATGGGTAGAATTGACAATTAATATTTTTTATTTTAACATTTAGATAAATATCTAAATGTCTAATTATTGAAAGGAAGAAAGGTATTGAATCAAGCATTTAAAGCATTAGCAGATCCAACAAGACGAAAAATTTTAGACTTATTAAAAGAAGGTGATTTAACCGCTGGTGAAATTGCAGAACATTTCAATATGACAAAGCCAAGCATATCGCATCATTTAAATGCGCTAAAAAACGCTGAACTTATTCAAGATGAAAAAAGAGGCCAATTTGTTGTGTACTCTTTAAACACAACGGTTTTTCAAGATTTATTAACATGGGTGTTTACGTTTACGAATAAAGGGGGAGAGGGGAAATGAAAAAACATCTTTTTGCAATTATATTAATTTTGACAACTTGCCTAGCATGGGCGATTTCTTGGCCGCATTTGCCGGATACAATTGCAACCCACTTTAGCGGCGGGACTGCTGATGGATTTTCATCGAAATTAACTGGAATGATGTCTATGGTTGGTATCATGATTGGTTGTTATGTGCTTCTTAATGTTTTACAAAAGATTGATCCAAAGAAAGAAAACTATGAAAAGTTTTCTAAAGCTTTGATGATGATAAACAATGGATTGCTAGTTGTTTTATTTGTAGGGAATATCGATATTATTACAAGTGGCTTAGGATATAATTTGTTCATCAATCGGGTACCAGAATTACTTGTCGGTATTTTATTTTTAGTCATCGGTAACTATTTGCCGCAGTGTAAACCAAATTTCTTTGTGGGTATGCGTAACCCATGGACATTAAGCAGTGAAGAAGTATGGCGGAAGACACACCGCTTTAGCGGAAAAGTGTTTGTAGCTTTAGGACTTCTTATGATTGTAAGTATTGCCCTGCCAGCTAACTTGCGTTCGTATATGATGCTTGCAATGATATTAATTGCTGTAGTGCTGACGAATTTATATTCTTATATTTTATATAAAAAAGAAATGCAAGTATAACTTAGAAGCTATCGTTCTTTAGGAAATACTAGAATCAATCATACGCAGTAGGAGGGAAGTCTTACTGCGTATGATTCCGATCTTTTAGTCTGAATATTTAAAAAGTAATTATAAATAGGGATGTTACATGATGAAATACAAGAAAAGGTTACACATATTGAACTGAGTATAGATCAGTCTAGATTATTTGGGGGAGAGAATATGTTAGAAATCATAAATTTCAGCAAAACCTACAAAGGTGGCAAAAAAGCAGTAGATGATTTGAGTTTAACTGTTCAAGCAGGAGATATTTTCGGGTTTATCGGACATAACGGTGCTGGGAAAAGTACGACGATTAAGTCACTAGTAGGTGTTATAGATTTCGAAGAGGGAGAAATTTTTGTTGATGGGCATTCAGTAAAAAAGGACCCGATTGCATGTAAGAAAATCATGGCGTACATTCCTGATAATCCAGATTTATATGAACAATTAACAGGAATTCAATATTTGAACTTTGTTGCTGATGTTTTTGGGGTATCGGCAAAAGACAGAGAAGAACGGATACAAAAATATGGGGATGCTTTTGAGATTACACCATATTTAGGAGATTTAATATCCTCCTACTCACACGGTATGAAACAAAAAGTAGCGATTATATCGGCAGTTGTGCATCATCCAAAATTATTAGTTTTAGATGAGCCTTTTGTTGGTCTTGATCCCAAGGCGGCTGTTGTACTTAAGGGGATTATGAAGAAGCTTTGCGAATCAGGTAGTGCCATTTTCTTTTCTACTCATGTACTAGATGTGGCAGAAAAGTTATGCAATAAGATAGCGATAATCAATAAAGGAAAACTAGCAATCTCAGGGGAAGTAAAGTCTCTCATAAAGGAACATTCATTGGAAGAGCTCTTTATGAAGGTGCTTGCTGATGAAAAATAATACGATAGCCCTTTTAAAAATCCGTTTCATAACACAGCTTGGTCTTAATACTTTTAAGTATGAAAAAGATAAGAAAAAGAAGCAGAATAAAATTTTAATTTCAGTATCAATTGCTTTAGTTGTTGTTATGTTGATGTTGTATTGTGGAAGCGCGGCATATGGATTGATAAAACTTGGAATAGGAGAAGTCATTCCGGTTTATGCATTTGTTATTAGCAGTATGTTAGTTTTATTTTTCACTATGTTTAAGGCAAATGGCGAGATTTTTGCTTTTAAGGATTATGATTTTGTGATGTCTTTACCGATTCGTGTAGATACAATTATAGCTAGTAGATTTTTGTATTTATACGTGCTAAATACGCTCTTTTCAATGATCATTATGCTGCCGATGGGCGTTGTTTATTGCATATATGAGAAGCCATCAGTTTCTTTCTACTTGATGTGGTTCATTACGTTATTTACAGTATCTTTAATCCCAACAACAATTGCAGCAATTTTTGGTGCATGTATTACGGCAATTGCCTCTAAATTTAGACATGCAAATAAAGTCACTACCATTTTAAGTTTTATAGCAATGATTAGCTTTGGTTACTTTATGTTCAAGCAGGGAAATACGAAATATAGTTTTACGGATTTAGAAGGGATTGGAGCAATTGTTTCAGAGGGATTAGCTAAAGTGTATCCGCTAGCTAACATTTTTCAAAAAGCAATTGTTGATGCAAATATTGTAGCTTTTATCCTTTTTGTTAGCATATCAGTTATTTGGTATTGTCTTTTTATAAAAATACTCGCTCTGAAATATAAGCAAATCAATACAGGTATCTCTACGTATCATATGCGTTCCAATTACAAGATTGATCGGATGAAGAAAGAAAAAGTATTAATTGCGTTATATAAAAAAGAACGGAAGCGTTTCTTTTCTTCTACCGTATATGTGATTAATATTGGTATGGGCGTTGTCATGGCAGTTATCTTCTCACTTGCAGTGGTTATAGTAGGACCAAGCAAATTAATCGGGTATCCTGGAATCGAAATAATTTTACAAAAGGTTGCGCCATTTGCTATTTCAGCAATGATTTCAATGACATGTACAACATGTGTTTCATTATCGTTAGAGGGGAAAAATGTATGGATTATCAAGTCATTACCTCTGACACCTAAGATGATTTATGATAGTAAGATTCTCATGAACCTTTCGCTCAGCATACCTACATCAATTATTAGCGCTATCCTTATGATGATAGGTTTAAAGACGGATATTTGGACTTCTATTTTTATCATCATTACCCCGATCACATATTCATTGTTTTCAGCAGTGTGGGGGATTTTTATTAATAATCGATTTGGTTATTATGATTGGGTATCAGAAACACAGGTGGTGAAGCAGAGTATGGGGTCTGTTCTTGGTATGTTTGGAGGCATGATTGTGGCTGTCATACCTGCCTTATTAGTAGGTACTGGTGCGATATCGAACTATAGGTTATTTACTCTTGTAGTTGTTGTAATGATTTTGATTATGACTGCAGTATTGTATAACAATGAGTCTAAAAGAAGGATAAAGTGAAACGTTAGTCTAAAAAAGCTGTCTCCAAAAGGTAGTTCAAAACGACCTTTTGGGATAGCTTCTTTTATTAATCTTATGCATGATTTACTTTTTCAAAACGGGAATCCAGATTTCACTTTTAAAAGTTGGCGAGGTTACATCTTTATTTTCATTCCATAGAATTTCTGGTCCTTGTATTTGTTCAAAATTTGAAGATGGGAACCATTCCGAATAAATACGTCCCCATACATTTTGCAATGCACTAGGAAATGGTCCGATTGCTTCAAATACGGCCCATGTTGAGGCTGGGACTTCAAGTTGTGTGAACTGGTCTGGGCAATCTTTCGTTGTTGCTACACCAATATAGTGATCGAGTTCTCCTTTTTCCTCCATCCTACCTTCAGAAAAATTGGTAGAAGCACTAATGAGTCCAGTAGGCTCAACATTTGAAAGTGTCTTTAATGTGTGGATCGATTGACTGTCTAAACTTTGCCACATAGAAGCGATTTCTGGATTTACACCGCTAAAAATAATTGGTACTCGTTTTTGTATGCCAACGATGCGAAATGCCTCTTTTTCTTCAATACGATAGTTCATTTCATGTCCTCCTTTAATAGATAACTGGAAGGTCATTCGTGAGTAAGCTTTAAGAGAATGACTACTATTTCTAGCTTCTGATGGTGTTATACCATGCAAGTTTTGAAATGCACGTGAAAAAGAATCTGGTGAGTTGTATCCATATTTCATAGCGATATCAATGACTTTTACATTACTATCTTTTAGTTCGAATGCCGCAAGAGTAAGACGTCTACAGCGAATATATTCTGAAAGTGAAATGCCTGCAAGGAAGGAAAACATCCTTTTAAAATGATATTCAGAGCAGAGGGCTAGCTTTGCCACTTCTTTAAAGTCAATGTCATTCGCAAGATTATCTTCAATATACTGTATTGCTGCATTCATGTTTTTAAGCGAATTCATGATATGACCTCCTTATGTAAATAGAATAGCAAGAATGAAATAACCTCATCCGACATTCCGTGCACAAGTATGTAGGACAGTTTTGTACCTTACAGAATTGTAATGTTTCTGTAAGGAGAATGAATGGCTGGTATGTTACCCCGGTGCTATAGTAGCAAAGTAGTTATTTCATAAAGTTAAGTTTCGTTTTCTTCTGCTAAGCCCCCTTACATAACTGTCATGTTTGTGTAAGAAACATCGATAGTGGCAAGAGTAGAAGTTAGATATAGTGAAAATAGAGAATAGAAGAAGAGAGGGATATAGAGATGAAAACGGTATTAGAAGCGAAAAATATTAAAAAGGTATATGATACAGGTGGAAATAAATTTGAAGCGTTAAAAGGCATTAACTTACAAGTACAAGAGGGTGAGTTTGTTGGCATTATGGGACCTTCTGGGTCTGGTAAAACGACTCTTTTAAATGTTCTTTCTACAATTGACAACGCGACGAACGGTGAAATTTTAATTGATGGAAAAGACATTGTCAAAATGAATGATGATAAATTGGCATTGTTCCGCCGTGATCATTTAGGTTTCATTTTCCAAGATTATAATTTATTAGATACGCTAACGGTGAAAGAGAATATTGCTTTGCCACTTGCTTTATCAAAAGTGAAAGCAAATGAAATTGATCGCCGCGTTCTTGAGATTGCGAAGAAGTTTGGCATTGATCATATTTTAAGTCAATTCCCATACCAAGTATCTGGCGGACAGAAGCAGCGCTGCGCAGCATCACGAGCAATCGTTACAAATCCAAGTATGATTTTCGGGGACGAGCCAACAGGAGCGCTTGATTCTAAATCAGCAACAGATTTACTAGAAAGTATGAAGTCATTAAATGAATATGATAATTCAACCATTTTAATGGTAACGCATGATGCGTTTGCAGCAAGTTATTGTAAACGTGTTATCTTCATTAAAGATGGTGAGTTATATAAAGAATTGCACCGCGGGGAGTTAACGCGTAAACAGTTCTTCCAACAAGTAGTTGACGTAATGTCTGCAATTTCCGGAGGTGCAATGAATGACGTTATCTAGTATTGCTCTCCGCAACATACAGCGGAACTTTAAAGATTACTTTTTATATTTTGCATCGATGATCTTTAGTATCGTCATTTATTTTACATTTAAGGCACTTCAGTACAATTCACAAATGGAAAAAGCAGCGGAAGGCTCTAAGAAAATTAGCGGGGCATTCCAAGTTTCCAGTGTGATGCTGATTATTTTCGTAGCAGTATTTATTATATACTCTAACGGATTCTTTACACGAAAACGCAAAAAAGAAGTTGGATTATATTCACTGCTAGGAATTCGAAAAAAACAAATTGGTAAAATGTTATTTTATGAAAACATGCTAATGGGATTAATGTCATTGGTTATCGGGATTGCGATTGGTAGTGTACTTTCAAAGCTATTCCTTGAATTATTGGTAAGCATGATGGGACTGAACTTAAATGTTCACTTTGAAGTACCAATGGCTGCAATTATTGATACAGCTATTATCTTTTTTGTCATTATTCTTTATACATCATTGCAGGGATATCGTTTAATTTATCGCTTTAAGTTAATTGAATTGTTCCGTGCTGAGCGTGAAGGAGAGACAATGCCTAAAGGATCGGTTATTATGGCATTGATATCAGTCTTCTTAATTGGTTCAGGTTATTTCCTATCGCTAACATTTATGAAGGCAGCGAAATATGCTGACTTTATGATGGTTGCATTTTATATTTTACTTGCCACTGTACTTGGTACGTACTTATTATTTATGTTCTTTACAGTGTTCGTATTAAAACGAGCAAGACATAAGAAATCGTCATTCTATAATGGAATGAATATGGTAACAACGTCGCAGCTATTGTATCGCATTAAAGGAAATGCCAAATCGCTCGCAACCATTGCAGTATTAAGTGCGGTAACATTAACAGCGGTTGGTACATCTGTAACGATGTATTACAATACGTTTAAACAATCAAAAGATTATGCACCGCATAGTTATTCTTACGAGAAAAAAGATGCGGCACTTGATAGAAAAGTAAATGCGATTTTGACTGAAGAGAAGGAAAATCATCCTGTAACAGACCAATTTGAAATTGAGATGGTTCCTGTTAAAGGGAAGTTCGAAGGTGAAAAAGCAGATCTGGGCATGAATACGAATTATTTCGTTACCGAGAAATATCAGCTTGTATCGCAATCAGCATTTAATAATATCGCAAAGAAAATGGATGTTGAAGCAGTAAATTTAGCTGCTAATGAAGCTTTTGTATATGATGGTATGTATATTGAAGGCCATGAATTTAGTGCAATATATAAAGGGAATAAAGCAGTGTTCCCAATTGGAAATGAGACGAAGACATTAACGATTCAAGGTGCTGAAGGACGTAATATAACGAACTTAGGAGAACTATTCGTTATTGTACCAGATGAAATATATAACAGTGTGAAGGCAGTCTCTAGTACTCGTATCGTTAAAAATATAGATGTAAAAGACGAAAACAATAGTAAAGTACTGACAGAGAAATTAAAGAAAGTAATGCCAGCTGGAGAGTCAGAAGTTGCATTACCTTTCAATGATTTCTATACTGGCTTCCACGGTATGTTAGAAGCAACAGGATTAATGATGTTTATCGGTCTATTCTTAGGTCTAGTGTTCTTACTCGCAACAGGTTCTATCATTTACTTCAAGCAGTTAACAGAAGCAAATGCAGACCGCGATCGCTACGTCGTACTTCGTAAAGTCGGAGTGACAAAGCAAGAAATGAAAAAGGCGATTGCGAAACAAATAAGCTTTATCTTTGCGATTCCATTAGTAGTCGGGATTTGTCATAGTTTATTCGCGTTAAAAGGCTTATCAACATTAATGCCATATGAAATTTTGATTCCACTATTAATGAGCATCGGTATATACAGCATCATTTATATTGGATATTACTTCTTAACAGTTCGCTCTTATTATAAGATTGTGAGCGTGAAGTAATGAAGGAGGCAGCTATCGCTAGGCGCGATAGCTGTTTTTTTTATGAAAATCTTACAAAAGTGTAATGTTAATGTAAGAGAAGTCGATAGTCCTCCTAACAGAAAATCGTTATAGTAAGAAAGTATTTAAAAAAGGAGGACTACTATTTTTATGAGGTTAAATGCTTTTCAATTAAAGATTTTTGCAATGATCTTAATGGTCATTGACCACGTGTATACGTATATTCCAGGTATGCCAATGTGGATGCATCATCCAGGACGCATCGTTGCGCCAATTTTCTTCTATTTTGTCGTAGAAGGATTCTTCTATACACGTAATCGTACGAAATACGCGACTCGTGTATTTATGTGGGCAGCGATTATGTTTGCAGGTTCAGCACTTATTCAATATTTGTTCCCAAGTGACAGTGGACTATCTAATAATATTTTCTTGTCACTTGGTTTAGGAATTGTTTTATTAATTGCGATTGATTATACGAAGCGTACAAAAAATTATTTAGTGGGGATTCCAGCCGCTATTATTGCGGCGGCATTAGGAATGTTTACGGAAGCAAGCTTTATGGGTGTAATCATGACATTAATCTTCTATTTCTTTAGAGAGAAGAAAATGTGGTTAATTATCACATATATGGTGCTATCTTTATTAGAAGTTCCATCATTACTTATTGATGGAGAAATCTTCACTCAAATGGGTATGTTCGGTTTTAATAATCAATGGATGATGGTATTTGCTTTACCATTTATTCTCTTATATAACGGAGAGCGTGGTTTAAATAATGCGTTCACGAAATATATGTTTTATATTTTCTATCCAGTTCATTTATGGATCATTTATACAATTGGATATTTTGTTAGTAAGTAAAGAGAAAGCTTTGTGCATGTGCACAAAGCTTTTTTTTTATTTCTTCATAAAATCTTAAGAAATTTCCATGCTATTTTTTAAAAAATGATCGTTATACTTGAAGCTATATTAAACAATACCGAATGAATGGGAGAGGTTAGAAATGCAACTTATTACATTCTTAACCGAATTTGTGAAGCATCCAAAGAATACTGGGGCAATTGCACCTAGTTCGAATAGATTAGCCAAAAAGATGGTAGGCGCGATTAATTTTGAAGAAGCGAAGTACATTTTAGAATTAGGACCTGGAACAGGTTCATTCACGAAAGAGATTATAAAGAGAAAAAAAGAACATACAATATTTATCTTGATTGAAATTAATGAAGTTTTTTTCAAAAAATTACAGAAGCAGTTTAAGGACGATCCTAATATTTTAGTTATACATGGATCAGCTGAAAATATAAAGAAATACATCGAGGATTTACAAATAGAGAAGGTTGATTACGTATTATCAGGATTACCCTTTACGTCTTTACCAAGAGAAGTATCATCTCGTATTTTATCTAGCGTCATGGAATCATTAAGTGAGGATGGTGAATTCATTACATTTCAATACTCGCTTGCAAAGAAAGCATTTATCCAAACCTTTTTTCAGGAAATTTCATTAAAAAAGGTTTGGTTGAATCTTCCACCAGCGCATGTTCTTAGTTGTAGAAAGGCATGTATGTAATGGAATTACATGAATTGTTATCATATATTGAGCAGTATGGTTATTGGGCTTTATTCTTTTGTCTATGGCTCGGGATTGTAGGCATGCCAGTTCCAGATGAAATGATTGTAATGAGTGGTGGGTTTGTATCATCGGTGGGCATACTAAGTGTAATTCCTGCCTTTTTGTTAACCTATTTAGGTGTAGTGTCAGGTCTTTCATTAGGATATATACTTGGAAAATTATTTGGTTCTAAAGTACTTGATAAATTAATGAAAAAGAAGAAAGTAAAGTACCTTTTAAAATCACAAAAACTGATTCATAAATACGGACATTATGCATTGGCAACAAGTTATTTTATACCTGTCGTTAGACATATCGTTCCTTATTTAGTTGGTATGAATCGTATGTCATTTCAAACATATGCTTTGTATTCATACACGACAGGATTCATATGGACATTGCTTTATTTTATGCTTGGTTCTATGTTTGGTAAACATATCGAGATGATTGTAGAACTTGCGACGAAGTATGGCCTCTATTTTGGTGGCACAATTGTCGTCATAGCAAGTATTTCATATTTATATATGCAAAAGAAAAATCAGGTAATGGGATAGATTACTTGTCCAAATATTCGCAGGCAGTAAGGAAGAAGGCAGCTATTTTAAGTAATAGCTGCCTTCTTCCTTATTTATTTTCGATTCACATTTAGGCAAGGTAGTTATAGTGGAGATAAGGAGAGGGAGGATCTTCTCTTTATTTGATTTCGTAATTGAGGAATGTAGGGGAAATAGAACTTAATCTTTACAATTTTTGTAGTAGTCGTGTTCCGCTCTCCATATCACCTTTACATAAAGGACATTTTGGTTCTTCTTCTAAAGAAAAGTTTTTGCGCATCCATCCACGGCAGCTTTCTGACTGGCATTCCCATACAGCTATTTCTTCTGGATCTTCGACAGGCTTATTATTTCTTTTCCAATACATATCATCACTCCTCTAAAGTGGGGAATTTTTCTAAAAAAATAAAAAGGTTGTTAACGTTTTTTGTTAACAACCTTTTATACTTTTAATTATAATCTTTATTTTATAAAAATGCGAACTTTATAAATTACCAAATTACAACAAGGAATCTATTATACTAGTTCTGGATTATAAATCATTGTAAAATGTCCTGGCAATAATTCAATTTGGCACGGTGTATGAAGAGAGCTTTCTCCGTCTGTATCTACTTCTTTTTGTTCTTTTGTTTCAATAAGGATTGATTTTGCTTTCACATGGAATATATCATTGTTATTTGTATCCTCAAATAGTTTCTTTCCGATATAGTCTCTAAATGCTTGAAAACCTGTTGATTTTACAACAAAGATATCAAGTGCACCATCATCACATTTTACATTAGGAATAAAGGAAGGGATTCCTCCTAGATATTCACCGTTTCCAATCATAACAAGGACAGCTTCATCTTCATATACTTCTTCATCATACGTAATTTTCACAGGGAAGGTTTCTGCATTTTTAATTGTGCGGATTGTACTTAAATAGTAACCAATCTTCCCAAGCTTTGCTTTTTCGTCAGCATCAATGTTATTAGACACTTCGGAAACGAGACCGATCCCCCAAAAGTTTAAGAAATATTGGTTGTTTGCTTGAGCGATATCAATCGGCTTCGTATGACCTTTTACAATTAATTTGGCAGCCTCGGCAATATTTTGCGGAACGCCAAGCGTACGAGAAAAGTCATTGCACGTCCCGCCTGGAATGATTGCAAGTGTTGGGCGGATTTTAAGAGGTGCTAGTCCATTCGTGCATTCAAAGACAGTTCCATCGCCGCCAAAGACGATAATTAAATCAACTTTGTTTGCAAACTCCCTACAATACTTTGTGGCATCGCCTTGCTGTTTTGTATGAAGAATTCGTAAATCAGGAAAAGCTGCAGCAAGCGGTGGAACGATTTTGGATAAGTTTGTCTGTAAATCTCCTTGCCCTGCTTTTGGGTTTACGATGAGAAGAACTTTTTCAAATTTTGTCTGTGTCATTCTAATCCCTCCCTGTGTTTTAGAAGTAGTGAACGATATAAATAAACTTCCATCAGAAAGCGATGGAAGTTTATTTGGTTTTATTTATCTGTTACAACCGAAGCGATGTATGGTAAATTACGATATTTTTCTGCACAGTCGATGCCGTAACCAACGATAAATTCATCTGGAATTTGGAAGCCTACATACTCTGCTGTTAAATCGACTTTACGACGTTCTGGTTTATCAAGTAATGTACAGAACTTTAATGCTTTCGGTTTATGCATGAAGAAGTGGTCTTTTAAGAAGTGAAGTGTTAAGCCTGAATCGATAATGTCTTCTACAACAATGACATTTTTACCTGTAATGTTGACATCGATATCTTTTAATAATTTAACTTTCCCTGTTGTTTCAGTTTGGTTACCGTAACTAGATGCTGAGATAAAATCGATTGTTACTTCATTTTTTATGTGACGAATTAAATCCGCAGCAAAGACGAAAGAACCTTTTAATACAGCAATCACTACGATTTCTTCTCCTTCAAAATCGCGCTCAATTTGTAGTGCAAGTTCTTTTACCTTCGTTTGTAATGCTTCTTCAGAAATTAAAGTGTCTTTTATTTCAATATTCATTGAGATCCTCCTACGTTGTAAAACTTGTGAACATTTCGACTGTAAAGGATTGAGGAGGAAAAGTCAAAAGGATATATATTTGATAAAGGTTTATGTTAGCAAAGTCAGAATAAAATAAAGTGACAATTTGATTTTAGTGTTTCGTGGTAGATTCATGTTCGAGAAATTGAGAGGAGAATGGAATGTTAAAAAAAATATCTTCAATCATTTTTCAATTATTTATTATGATCATGCTATTTGTAGTGATAGTAAGTCTTCCTATGTTATTTATAAAGGGGAAGCAAGTTGGGATACATATAGAGCATTTTTTTACACAATGTATACATGTTATCTCTGCACTCATACATCCAGAAGAGTTAAAGATGAAAATGGCTACACAAGTAGCGACTGTTTCAAACAATGTGCAAATATTTAAGATGCAAGAAAGGGAATTTCCCTTATTTCCACTTATCTTTAAGCCATATGCATATTCGCTCGTGCTTATATTTGGAGCACTCGTAGTTTCGCTCTGTTTGTCTTTTGTATGTAGTATGATTACAGCGATTATACCAAGGCGTGTACAGAGAATGATAGAAGAAGCTGTATGTTTTCTTAAAACAATCCCAGATATCTTTCTGATTTTTTTTCTTCAACTTATAATGGTAACAATATATAGGTATACCGGAGTTTTATTATTACATCCATTCTCTACAATGCAAAATTCATCGATTGTATTACCAATTCTCATTTTAGCTATTATTCCTACCATTTCTTTATTTCAATTCCAAATGCTACTTATAAAGGAAGAGCAGAAAAAAGATTATGTTCTGTTTGTGAAGGCGAAAGGTTTTAGTAGTCTGTATATTTTATGTAAGCATATTGTTAGCAATATCGTGATTTCAGTTGTGAATCATATGGAATCAATATTATTAGCTTTGATAACGAGTTTATTTGTTTTTGAGTACATGTTTCATATTAGAGGTTTGTTTTCAATTTTGATTAGCGGTCAAGATCCAGCAGTTATCGTTTATTTGCTGATATTGTGTATCGTACCTATGTACGGAGTGATATTGTTATTGAATTGGTTAAGGAGGAAGCTGTATGCGTAAACAGCGTTATATATACTTCTTATTTCCTATTATTCTATTATTAATTATTAGTTTTGCACTTCCATATTTTCAGAAGGAACCTAAGGTAGTGGAATATCGATACAATGAAAAAGGAGAAATTGTTGAAGCGGCCCCTTTTTCCATGTCCTCTGAACATTGGTTTGGAACGGATCGAGAAGGAGAAGATTTGTTTTATAAAGTAATAGAAGGAGCTAAGTATACAATTTTAATATCATTTTTTGTGGCGGTTGCTAGAGTAACCATTTCTTTATTGATGAGCTTGTTGGTTCGTAATGATAAGTGGGGATTTTCTTTTTTACAACGTGTTACTGTTAGCTTGCAATTTTTCCCCCAAACATTATTTTGTATTTTATTTCTAACCCCATTTATCATGTATGAACTACGAACGAAACCTATTGTCACAAATATAGAATTATTATGTATACAATTGATTGTATTTGTGTTTGTGGCAGTTCCAGGAATGACACGATTTTTTCAAAAAGAGGTTCAGCACATTTGGAGACAAGAGTATGTGATAAGTTCCCTTGTATTAGGAGGTAGTAGATGGCATATATTTCGGACTCATATTATGAAAGTATTGCAACCACAAATTATATTTCAAATTGGAGAACAGATGGTGCAAGTATTACTAATCATGTTACATCTTGCCATTTTTAAATTATTTTTAGGGGGAACAAAAATTGTTTCTGGGCAAGCTCATGATCAATTTCATATATATTTTCCATACTTAAATGACTGGGCAAATTTAATTAGCTATTACTATGGCGAATTAATGCTAGAGCCAAGAGTGATTATAATTCCAGTTCTGTTCTATATGCTTCTTTTATTTTGTATGACGAAAGTAGTAAACGGATATAGACATAATATATAAATGCAAATTTGAAAAACGAAATGAAATCATTCTTTTTAGGAGGGAGAGAGCATCCGACCATACATAGAGGTGGTCAAACTTTCTTCCTGCTTTATGCCAAGTGAAAACAAAAGGAGAGAACGAGTGCAGGTCATTTTTTTATTTTTAAAAACGGAAGTCTTTTTACAAAAATATCCACAAAAAGGTCTGATGATATGATATAATAACTATATTAAGAAAACGCTTCCATAAAGGGTGATAATCATGAAAAAGAAACAGTACTCAAGTATTACATTTATAAAAGCATTGCTTCTAACAATCGTTCTTGGTATGTTGGCTTATATAATTGATGTTCCTGCTATTCGAGTTTCACTGATTGGAATGACTTTAGTTCTTGGTGCGATTTCTCATGGAATGCTGCTCCAACTGTATGAAGCTGGATTAGATGATATGAAAGAATATATAGATAAAAAATGATTTCAAAACCTTCATTCATTTAAATGGAGGTTTTTTTATTCCTTACAAAAATGTAAGGTAATTTGTAAGACAAATCGATAGTGGAGTAGTGATATTTTGGATAAACTTATAGGTGTAAGGTAAAAGGCAAGCACATTTTAGGTAAAATACGCTTTAGGCATTATATGTGAAAAGGAGTAGGAGGGAATGGAGAAACGTTGGATGACCATTGCTTTATTATCGGCTAGTAACACTATGATACTAGATGAAGAGATGAGCCTTTCGCACTTATTTGATCGAAAAGAAGATCATTCTTCTTCACAATTTACAATGAAATGGTGTAAATGGAGCGAAAGTTGTAATTTTGAAGAAGAGACCCCTAATAAAGAGCAAAGAATCATCTTTACAAATCCTATTAAAGCATGGTCCTTTCAACATAGTAAGTGTAACGTCACTAATCACTTAAAGAAAACTGAGCCGAGACAATTAGTTATTACTCCAGATCCTTTTACTCTACATTCACGTGAAAGTAACAATTAAATACTGAGACACAGAAAAAGCATTGTAGAGGGAATCTACAATGCTTTTTTAGTGAAGATAAACATCTATATAAATACGGATTGAAAAACCGAAATAAAACCATTCCTTTTAGGGGGGAGAGAGAATCCGCTCATAGGTAGAAGCGATCGGTTCCTTTTTTTAGCCCCATGCCATGTGAAAACAGAAGGAGAAAAGGAGTGAAGACCTTCTTTTATTTTCATAACCGTAACTTATATGTCGAAAAATCAAAACGGATATATATATTATTTTAAGAATATAATAGGAAAATAGTAACGATAAAATATCTAAAGTAACAAAAAAGATAAAATTATTACATTTATATTACAAAAATGTTGTTTGTTTTTATAATTCGTAATATAATTTGGTTATAGAGGTAGAAACCAAAATAAATTATTATTTGGGAGACTGGGAAAAATGAAAAAAATTATTTTGCTAGTTTTAATGTCTGTAATGTTTTTAGTACCTGCCGTTTCTTATGGAGAAACAAGTGAAAATGTGAATCAGGCTATCCCGAAAGAAGAACAAGCTATACAAAAAATGGGATGGGTAAAAACTGGAGATGCATGGTATTACTTTGATAAAGATGGAAAAGCTCATGAAGGCTGGTTAAGTTATAACGGAAAATGGTATTACTGTATAGATGGAATGATGGTGCAAAACGATTATGTTAGAGTAAATGGAAGAGATTATTACTTAGGTCAAGATGGTATTATGCAAACTGGTTGGATACAGGATGAAGATCGCTGGTTATATGCAAACCAAGATGGAGCATTTAAAACTGGTTGGTTAAAAGAAGGAAATAAGTGGTATTACATCCATCGTGGATTAATGAGAACTGGATGGGTAAGAACTGATACAGGTTGGTATTATATGAATTCGAATGGCACGATGAAAACAGGGTGGCTACAAGAGAGTGGAAAATGGTATTATTTAAAATCTGATGGTGCAATGGCAACAGGCAAACACTTGATTAATGGTACTTGGTATGTATTTAAAGATAATGGCGTTATGCTTTAAATATTTTGAATAAGAGGCTGCCGAAAGTAGTTGAATAGCTACTTTTGGCAGCTTTTTTGCTTTGTAAATTATCTTTGCATCTCGGATATATCTTATAAATACATGAGAAGTGGTGTTAAAAAGGGTATATAAGGAGAGAAATAATAATGAGGAATGGAGGGATTAAAGGTGACATTTCTAAATCGTATTGGAGTTGCCTTCATGATAATTGGTATTCTTGTTGGTGCTTATTACTCTTTTGAATGGTACAAAGGAAAAAGTTCGGCGCAAGATTTAACGATAGAAGAGGTCAAGCAGTTTGAAAGGATAACATCAAAAGACACTGCTACTGAAACAAATGCAAATTCTCAAGTACCCTCTTCTCAAATCCAACACAAAGAAGGAGAGAAAGTAGCTATATTAAGTATACCGAAAATCAAAAAGAAATTTTCGGTATACTGGGGGACGAATAATACTACATTGAAAAAAGGTGTAGGTATGTTTGTTAGTGATATGACAACAGTACCACCCCAAGGAGGACATACTGTATTAAGTGGACATCGTGATACTGTATTTACAGAATTAGGAGAGCTGAAAGAAAAAAATCATCTTATCGTGGAATATGATAATAAAATTTACTCGTATGAAATTCAAAAAATATGGATTACAGATGCTGATGATCGCACAGTTATTGTAAAGAAAGAAGCACCAACATTAACATTGACGACTTGTTATCCATTTGATTACATAGGCGATGCCCCGGATCGATATATTATTGAGGCAAAATTAATTGCTACTGATTCAAAATGAGATTACAGTATTTTTGTCTTTAGCTATTTAGAATGAGAGAATGTGAAATAGAGCATTGATATAACTCACTAAATTAAAAAGAAGAGCGCCATTTAAGCACTCTTCTTTTTTGTGTTTATATTATATACACCTGCACTTTTGAATAAGCGTGGCGCTGTTGTAAATAGAAGGAGTAATAATACTGTACATAAAGCGAAAGAAGCAAGCATCGTACTACCGTTAACAATCAATGAATAAAGAACAGCTGACTGTCCTGGCGGTGCGTATTTTCCAAAGAAGATAACACCGGCAATAAAGTGACAGAAATAACGTGCAAAGCTACCAACAAATGTAGCAAGGATAATATAAGCGACCACTTTTTTCCCCTGATTGTTTTTTGGTGAAGATTTATCTTTGCGACTACCTAGACTAGATGGTTCATTACTAGGACTGGATGTTCCAAGTGCTTTTTGAATGGGACGATAGAATAAACCGGCAAAGCCGACAAAAGCAAAGGCAACGAAGTACTCAATGAATGCTTGCACTGGCGTTAAAATATAAGCATCTCCGACTACAATTTGCAGCAGTCCCCAAATCAAGCCTCCTAAGAAAGCCGTTTTGAATCCCCAGCGGTAAGCGATAATAAAAATAGGAATCATAGCAAATGAAACAGAACCGCCTGTTGGAAGTTTAATTGATAGTGGTAAAATGTCGATGATCAAGGCAAAGGCTGCCAGGATTGCAGATTCAATCATCGCTTGTAAATTGGTGTTACGCATATTGTCATTCCCCCTAAATCCAAGTTGCACAAAAAAAGAATAATGTATCATAGGGAGATATGAAATACGTAAATAAAAAATGATGGGGTAGATGTATTTCGACGTTTGCACAATTCCTACGTTAGCATTAACTAACAGGTTCTAAGGGTCGGAATATTATATTCCCTCTCAGCAACGAGGCTCCCCCTGTGATAACGAGATTCTTTGATTGTTAGATTCATTGTAATTGAAATGGATGAGAATGGCAAATGGGTATTTATATAACGGAAAAAGTATGAAAATAGAATTGTTCAAAAATGTTAACAAATAGGTAGGGGAATGCTATAGTGAGTGATTCATGCAATATGATATAATTTATCTGAAAATAATTATCATTCTCTTTTGAGGAGGGGGATTATGAGTCTAGTTGACATCAAAATAGGTGAAAAGGCACTAGTGAAAAATATACAGGCGTTAGATAAGTTGTTAAAGCGGAGATTAGCTGCTTTTGGTCTTTCTGAAGGAAGTGAACTTCGTGTAAAACAAAAAGCGATGTTCAAGGGACCATGTACACTAGAATGCCGTGGGCAATTAATTAGTATTCGTCATTGTGACGCGAAAATGATAAAGGTGGAATTAGCGTGAATAAGGTTGCATTGCTAGGGAATCCGAACACAGGAAAAACATCATTATTTAATGCGTTAACTGGTTCCTATGAATACGTGGGAAACTGGAGCGGGGTAACGGTAGAAAAAAAGATTGGTAAGTTAAAGAATAAGCAAGGGACATTAATTGATTTACCAGGTGTATATGATTTAAATCCTGTCTCGCGTGATGAAGGTGTCGTTACAAACTTTCTATTAAAAGAAGAATTTCAACATATGCTGAATATTGTTGACTCTTCTCAATTTGAGCGCAATATGCATTTAACATTGCAACTGCTGGAATTTGGTAAGCCAGTTTCAATTGGGTTAAATATGATCGATGTTGCAAAGCAGCGCGGGATTGTTATTGATGTAAAAAGATTATCAGAAATATTAGGAGTAACGGTCGTTCCTGTTGTTGCGAGAAGCGGGAAAGGCTGTGAAGAGTTACTTGCTACTTTGCATGAGAGTGATAAAAAAGAGAAAAAGCCGTTCGTTCTTTCATATGGTGAAAAAATAGATGTAGGAATTGCAGAGATTATGGGATTTTTAACTAAGGAAAATTATGAATACCCAAGATGGCTTGCAATTCAATTTTTAAGCAATAATGAAGTAGTGGAACAAGAAGTGAGTAGATTACCGATTTATAAGGAACTTGTGGCAATTCGCTCTAATCTGGAAGAAGAACTTGATGGTACATTAGAGCAGCATATTTATAATACACGTGCAGCGTATATTGAAAAGTTCAAAACAAATGTCATTCAGCATGAAAAAGAAGGAAAGGTTCCTTTTTCGGAAAGAGTTGACCAGTTAATTACACATAAAGTTTTGGGACTTCCAATCTTTTTAGCAGTTATGTTTTTTATTTTTCAGGTTACGTTTACGTGGATTGGGACGCCTTTGTCGGATATGCTTGATGAATTTTTCGGTGGGCAACTCACCGATTGGGTAACAGCGGGCTTAACAACTATTGGTGCCTCTGATTTTATTCAAGCGCTTGTTACAGAGGGGATTATTGCTGGTGTTGGTGCTGTATTAGTATTCGTCCCACAAATTTTTGCACTCTTTTTCTTTATTTCATTACTAGAAGACTCAGGATATATGGCACGAATTGCAGTTGTTATGGACCGGATTATGGAATTCTTCGGTTTAAATGGGAAGGCGTTTATTCCAATGATTATCGGTTTTGGTTGTAACGTACCAGGCATTATGGCAGCAAGAACAATTGAACAAGAGAAAGAGAGGCTGCTTACTGTTTTAGTAACACCATTTATGTCTTGTTCAGCACGGTTACCTGTGTATGCATTATTTGCGGGAGTCTTTTTTCCGAATAGCCAAGCGACTGTCGTGTTCTCTTTATACATTGCAGGGATTGTACTTGCGCTATTAGTTACAAAGGTAATGTCTATGACTGTTTTAAAAGAAGAAAAGTCTATTTTTGTGATTGAGCTTCCGCCTTATCGTATGCCACAAGCAAAAACATTGTGGCTGAGCACATGGGAAAAAGGAAAAGGTTTCGTACGTAAAGCTGGTACATTTATTTTTGGTGGGTCTGTTGTCATTTGGTTACTCAACTATGCTGGTCCATCTGGATTTGGTGTAGATATGGGAGATAGTTTCTTAGCGATGATTGGTGGGTTCGTGGCACCAATTTTAGCACCGCTCGGTTTTGGAACATGGCAAGCGGCAGCATCGCTTTTAACAGGATTTTTAGCAAAAGAAGTTGTTGTTTCAACAATGGCGATTATTTATGCAGTGAAAGAAGATGTGCTTGGAAATGTAATGGGGGCGCACTATACTGCATTATCAGCCTATGCGTTCATGTTTTTCATTTTGTTATACGTTCCATGTTTAGCAACAGTAGCTGTGATTCGTCGTGAAACAGGGTCTATAAAATGGACGATTTTCTCTGTTGTTTATCCACTTATCATTGCTTATGCATTAACGCTCGTTATATACCAAGTCGGATCCATGCTTGGATTCTAGAAGGGGATGTATCATAATGATAGTCAATATTGTAATTGGAGCTGTCATTTTTGGTTATGCAGGATATACATTATTCAATTTTGTAAAGAGAAGTAAAAAAGGGAAATGTGCAGCGTGTTCCTTGAATAAATCATGTCAGTCAAAGAGTTGTAGTCCCGATATGGAGCAGGTCGTGAATAAATAGAAAAAAGCTTTGCGAATTTCGCAAAGCTTTTTTATGACCTACTTTTTAATTTTTACAAGTTGTGAAGCCTCTACTCCGTTTGCTCCAGGTAATTCTTTACTAGGGTCTTTATCAAATTTTAGTACACCTACAGTCTTCTCTTCGCCCTTCACATTACCATATGCAGCATCATCAACAATTGCAAACATATCTGCATAAGAACGACCATCACCGATGATTGTGTTACTCTCATATTTTAATTTCGCTCCATCAATTGTCGCATTCTCTACTTTTTCTTTCGCAAATAATACACCTTGATCCGCTGTTACTGCTGGTAGTTTATCGATTGCTTTTGTGTCATCTTTTTCTACTTTCTTAAGTAGTTCTTTTTTCACTAGTTCTTCACCAGTCTTTTTGTCCATTACAAGTACTTTCTTATCTTCTAATATTGCAAGTTTCATTTTATATACATCTTTTTCTTTTACATCTTTTTTATTCTTATCTGCTATTTGCTCGACTTGTTGATCCGTTCCGTATAATACTAAGCCATTTGCTTTTTCACCTAATAAAGAACAACCTGATAACGCTCCTAATGAAATTGCTGCTGCTAACCCGATTCCTACTAATTTTTTCATTTTCTTGTCTCCTTTTTCTATACGTTATAGTAAATACAAATGTATTGTTTTTTAAATTTAGAGAAGCAAAATTGTTTTTTTGTTTCATCTCGCTTCTGATTTCATTTTATAAGAATAACGTTTTTCTAACTATCGAGTTAGCTTACAGTAACATTACAATTATGTAATGTATTGAAAAGAGCTGAAAATATCATGGAAAGGAGAGAATATATAGATGAAAGTTATGGTGTTGGGTACATATTGCAATAACAATGTCAGATTATAGGGTGTATATTTAGTAAATAACATGTAAGGACATCTTAGTTTTGATATAATGTACACGTAGGCTTTGGAAATGAATATTCTTACTGTAAAGGAAAGTTTTTACGGAAGTAAATTTGAAATATAAGGTAATCCATAGGAGGAATATGAATGTCTGTATTTAAACGATTAAGAGATTTAACGATGTCAAATGTGTATGCACTAATTGAAAAAGCTGAAGATCCAGTGAAGATGACAGATCAATATTTACGCGATATGCAGCAAGATGTACAAGAAGCTGAGAAGAGTGTAGCAGCTCAAATCGCGCTTGAGAAAAAGTTTAAATTATTATTTGAAGAGCAAGAAGCACTTGTAAAGAAACGTGAAGAACAAGCACATATGGCTGTTCAAGCGAATAATATTGATCTTGCGCGCCGTGCTTTAGAGGAAAAGCAAAATGCAGAGCAAAAGATGAATGAATATAAAGCGAGCTATGAGCAAAATAAAGCAGCTGCTGATAACCTTCGTGCGAAGTTAGAAGAAATGCGTAAGCAATTAACCGAGCTGAAAAATAAACGTGAAACACTTGTAGCGCGTGTGAATGCTGCGAAGGCGCAAAAGAGCATTAATCAAGCAATGTCTGGATTCGATGCCAATACTGCAAAAGCAGGCCTAAGCCGTATGGAAGAAAAAGCTCTTCAATTAGAAGCTGAAGCAGAGGCAAGCGGCGAAATTTACAAAAAAGAAAAGTCGTTAGATGAGGAATTTGCAGCTTTAAATAAAAATTCAGCTGTGGATGATGAATTAGCACGTATTATGAAGCAGTATGAGAAATAATAATATATAAATGAAGGACTAAAAACCTTTCTTTTTTGGGTGGAAGAGAGTGTCCGGCCGTGTGTAGGAGCGGTCAGTGCTCTTTTGGATCCCATGCCGTGTGAGAACAGAAATAGGGAATGAGAGGAAACCTGTTTTTATTTTCAAAGCTGTAGTTTAGATGCGGGAAATCAAAATAGATATATAGTAGATAAAGAAACCGGCATGTCATGGAAAGCAATCATGTCGGTTTTCTTATTATTTTTCTAGGAGGAGGTTTTTGTATGACATGGATGAATGTGTTAGCCATGCTCGTATGGACAGGAGCAAGTGCTGTTCTTTTATTTGCACTTATGTGGGTTGATTCTATTTTTACGAAATATAACGATTTGACAGAGATTAAAAAAGGTAATATGGCGGTTACAACACGTTTTATTATGAAGCTTTTTGCACAAGGATATATTTTGTCACAATCAATTACGAAAGCAAATGATTTATGGCAGGCGCTCCTTGCGTCAGCGGTTTCATTCGTTATTTTATTAGTTGTAGAGATGTTTATTGAACTGATTTTGAAAAAAGTAGCAGGTTTAGATTTAGAAGAGGGAACGAAGCAAGGTCATGTCGCACATGCTTTATTAGCTGGTTCGTTACATATTGTTGGAGCCCTCATTTTAGCAGCTTGTCTATAACGAGAAAAGGAGGGATACATCATGAGTTTATTTAAACGTATTAAAAATATAATAAAAAGTCCAGAGCCTGTGAAACCAGAGAAATCGTTACTCACGTTAGCCCCTGGCGATATGATTGAAGTTTCATTAGTGATGTATGAATTGATCGGAAAAACAAGCATGCATTCTCGGAATGAAATTGTCTTAACATTACAGGACGGGAAAACAATTCGCTATTTAAAAATTGAAAATCGTGAAAGTACGTATTATAAGTTGTATACACCAATTGATGGCCGGTTAGATTCGATAGATGAGATTCCAACGACAATTGAAATGGATGATATCGAGTATCATATGGAAGAACAATATAGCGGACGTGTTGTTGTGATGGGAAAAACACCGTTTGCTGTCTCTGATGAACAATATGTGTGGGAGTTTCAATCTGATAACCGGCAGCTACTTCGCATTGAGTGGCAAGACGGACGTACAATGATGTATGAGGGAGAATCGATTCTTCCTGCTGATGTACAAATTATAAGGGCAACGTAAGGGGGCGTAATCATGTCAAACCGATTGTTTACCATGATTAAATCATTCGTAATCCCTATACTTGCCATCGTTACATTACTTGTAATTGCTGGATATGCTTTATCAGGGTGTCAAAGTGAAAAATCGATTCAAGATCGTTATCCACTAGAATCCGTCGCAAAAGATGGTAAGCAAGAATCTTATGTGTATAGGGCTGCTAATCGGTCAGTTCCAGAAGTTGCAAAAGAACTGATTGATGAGAAAAAGCCGAAGCAAGTATCTAAAGAAGATGAAAATCAGATGTTCCTTGTCTATTCTGATAAGTTATATAATCTTCAGAAGGATAAAGAAAAACCGTCTGATACATTAATTGAAATTAGTAATAAAGAATACGTTCGTCAAAATTATCACCCGTCCTTTTTACAAGGATATATTATGGCGAGTATATTAAATGATATATTTGATTCACGTAAATCGTATCATGGTGATTACCGAGGATATACAG
Source organism: Bacillus pfraonensis (assembly GCF_050768835.1). Classification (NCBI taxonomy): domain Bacteria; kingdom Bacillati; phylum Bacillota; class Bacilli; order Caryophanales; family Bacillaceae; genus Bacillus; species Bacillus pfraonensis. The sequence goes on from NZ_JAHCDO010000007.1 coordinate 57,352, forward strand.
ATCGGAAAGATCATAAACCGGTTATTCCAGACAGGCCGCCTACAAAAGAAGAGAAACAAACACCACCGCCTATTACAAAACAAGGTAAGGGTTCTATTATTAAAAGAAGTGATAAGATTGAGCCGAAACCATCTGTAGGAGACCAAGGAAGCATTGTCGAAAAAGGAACAAAGACGGTTCCACCATCTACAGAGAAAAAAGGGAAAATCACAAAATCACCTGGTGGTTCTAGCGGATCTGATGTTAAACCAAAATCATCCATTAAAAGCCCGCCAAGGAATACGTCTCCCCCAAAAACAAGGGTTGGTGGTTCAGGGAAAATTACGAAGAGAAGATAGAGAAAAGCCCAAGGAGCAGAGTAGATGCTTCTTGGGCTTTTTTTATGCTACTATAAAGTTATAGAGGAGGGATGATTCATGACTACTTATAAAAGATTTAGTTTCGTGTTATTCCTCGTATTGTTCATGAGTCTGTTTACAAGTACAACAGTAGCTTCAAATGTTGGAACCGGATTTTTAGTGTTAGTAATTATGTATATACCGCTATATCTTCTTTTCTTATATGTTCCTTTTCAATTTCGAGAACAAGTACCTATGTTTCATAAGTATGTGGAGTGGGTGAAGTGTGGTGGGAAATGGGGAAGGGCGTAAGAAAAAGTCCTTATCTTAGAAGATAGGGACTTTTATTTTTGAATCATAATTTAGTGAAGTTCACGTGCTTTTACAATTTCCTTACCTATAAAAAAAATTTGGCCTCCTATAGCAAAAAGCAATACACCAGCTATTATATAGGGTAAAGTAATAGGAGCTATTCCTTTTTCTAAAAACATTCCGTTTGTCACCGTCCCGATAGAACCAGAAAAATAATTAATAGAGCTAAGCAAAGCGATTGAAATGGTAGCGTGATCTGGGCTAATTTCTAAGAGTGTCTTTTGCTGAGTAGCGAGTGCCGCCCACCCCGTACTTCCCCAAAGAATGAAGCAGATAGCTAACAATAATGCAGTTTCATGGAAAATCCCCATACATATAAACGAGAAAAACATGATTCCCATTAAGTACAGTAATATGATTTTTGGCTTCTTATAGAAATCCATTATAAACCCAATTATAAAACTTCCGGCAATACCACCAATTCCCCACATCCAAATAAACATGATAGATTTTTGAAAGCCATATGCAGTAATGATAGTATCTAAGTATGTGTATAAACCTAAACTGCAAAAGCTTAATACCATTGTGATAAGCATGACGAGTGAAATCTTTTTATTTTTAAACATATTTAGCCGCTCTTTTAGCGTTGGTAAAGGTTTAGATTCTATCATAGGAAATTTAGCAAAGAGAGCAAATATCCCGATTGTCCCAATCACAACAATAAACCACATCGCTATACGCCATTCATAAATGGAAGCGATATATATGCCAAATGGAACGCCAATTACGGTGCCAGCACTCATTCCAAGTAAAACAGTACTTAAAGCTCTACCCCTTCTTTTTTCAGAAACTAATGTAACAGCAGCTGACGACGCTAATGGTGAGTAGAGGCCAGCACCTATGCCAGCTAGGCCTCTAGAAATTAAGAGAATCATAAAATGATGAGTTACAGCGGTCAGAAAGTTAGAAAATGTGAAAAGGAATAATGCTGCTAATAATGTATGTTTTGTGTTTGTCTTTTTCATACATGCAGCAAATAAAGGTGCCGCAATCGCATAACAAATTGTAAAGATGCTTACTGTTTGTCCAGCAGTCCCAATTGAAACATGAAAGTCATCGGCGATTTGAGGCAAGATTCCTGCCATTATATAAGCATCTACTCCTAGTGCAAACATCCCAAATGTTAATAAAAAAATTTTATTCAATGTGAGTCCCCCTTTTGATGATTTGTTCTAATCTCATCGTAACGAGTATAATGAAATTAGTGAAATTCATATTTTACATGAAAGGTATGAGTAAGATTCATGACGATAGCTAGATATGAAGTGTTTCAAAAGGTAGTAGAGTTAGGTAATTTTACTAGAGCAGCAGAACAATTGAATATGACGCAATCAGCTGTGAGTCATGCGATTGCTAGTTTAGAAAAAGAATTAGGATATCCTTTGTTGCACCGGAATAAGCAATCTGAGATTAGAATGACTGAGTTTGCAAATCGTATTTTTCCTCATATTCAAAATGTATTGAAGAACGAAGCGGCTATTAAACAAGAAGTATCTATGCAAAATAACCGGTTGGAAGGCACATTGAAAATCGGAGCATTTACAAGTGCAGCAGCTCAAATATTACCTGCCATGTTATTGCATCTTAAACAGAGTTACTCAGGTGTGAAAGTTTTATTATTCGAAGGGACATACGAAGAAGTAGCGGAATGGATTGATAATGGTACAGTTGATATAGGGTTTATATTAGAAACGAATACAAAGAAACAAATAAAATCAATCCTGGTTAGCAAAGATGAAATCGTATTAGGGTTACCGAAAAATCATTCATTGATGAATCAAAAAGTAGCGGATGTTCAGCAAATTGATGGAATGGATTTTATTATGCCAAAAGGTCCGTATCAGTCATTAGTGATAAAAAATTTAGCTGATTATCAAGTACGTCCAAATATTATATTAGAAGTACTAAATTGCGAAACGATTGTGAACATGGTCTCGCAAAATATTGGAATTACAATGGGGCCTGAGCTATTTTTTAAATCACATAAAAATATTGACATGAAAAAATTAAAGCAGAAACAATATCGTCATATTCATTTAGCATTTAAAGAAAGATCACCTATCATTGATGCTTTTCTTGTATGTAATCAATTATCGATTTCTTCGTAGGAGTACATAAGGAGATGAACAAGAATGCGCAGAAGAACATATGGGAGAAAGAATGAAAAAGAAATGCCTCAGCAAAAATTCACATGTAATCATTTGCAATCAGAATTACCAATGTGCTATGGAAGTGATACACCTTTTTACTATGACGTTACTCCTGAGGAAGAAAGAAAAAAGCGTTTTGAATTAAATGATGATCTTTGTATTATGGATGGAGAACATTATTTCATTCGAGGGTGCATTGAAATACCGGTGTTAGATGATAATGAAGTATTCATGTGGGATGTTTGGGTTTCTTTAAGTGAAGCGAATTTTGATAGAACAATGGAGTTATGGGAAACGGAAGGAAGAGAGGGAGAAGAGCCTTATTTTGGTTGGCTTTCTACGTCACTTCCAGGTTATCCAGAAACATTAAACTTGAAGACGAACGTTCATACAAGAGCCGTTGGAGTTAGGCCTTTAATTGAATTAGAACCAACGAACCATCCTTTAGCAGTTGAACAAAGAGAAGGGATTACGTTAGAGAGAGTTAAGGAAATAAAAGAAATTGTGCTTAAGCATAGTTAGAAAGAAAAGTATCCTTACGAAAGGAAAGCTTTTCTAGGCTGTGGAGAAAGTCTTCTCCACAGCTTGTTTTGCGTCTGAAGCTCTTCTATCAACATGGATAAAAATAAGAGAATGAAAATTCACTTTCTAAAGTAAGAAAAAGGGGAATATGAAATAGGGAGAGAATTAATTTCACAATATATTTGATTAACCACGAGTGAATTGGGGGAAAATTCTAAAAAAGCCTTTAAACGGTGGTGTGTAAATCATGTATAATAATCCTAAGTATAATAAAGATTTTCTAAACGGGGAGGAGAAAAATCTGATGACTCCTACAACAATTGAAAAATTACAGGAAACTCAGCTCAATTCTAATGCTGTTTCAGTTAAGGATTTGGTTGATTTGTTAAGTGTTAATTCTTGCATTCCTATTATTAAATGGATTAAAGAGGGAAAAATCCAAACTACAGAAAAATTAAATGGAACTACTGCAATTTTAGAAGAGCCTATTGTCCTAATAGAGTCTGTTAAAAACTTTATAGAACAAGAAGATGTTTCATTTGTAAGTGCAAGAAAAAGAAGAATGGAATTAGAGACAACTGCTTGGTTAAACATTGAAGAAGATGAGATTGAAGGATAATTTCGTATAGAAAAGGGAATCAGGGGATGAAACAAATAATTTCAGCGTTATTTGATACAAATGTCCTATTCGGACATGAATGTCGTAAATTTATCTATGATGCAGCTTATGAAGAGTTATGTGAATGTTATTGGTCACCCCATATTATTGGTGAGTTGTATAGAACGGTGACAATGACAAAGCTGAAGAAATTAGGGTTCGAACATGCTAAAAAACTCTCAGAGAGTAGTAAGAAAATGATGGATATTATGGAACCCTGTTTTTATTGTATAAGTTCATATTCAAATATCGATTTAGAGTTAAGACGTTTTCTCAAGGATAAAGATGATTTTCACCTTTATCAGGCTGCTATTTTTAAGAAAGTTGATTATATGGTAACGAATAATAGCGATGATTTAGAAACTGTTAAGTTTCAGCTAGAAGCAGAAGGTATAAGAATTATAAGTTTTAAGGAATTTGAAGATATCATGAATATTAGAGCGCAAGAAATATAAAAAACATCTAATTTGTAATTAGATGTTTTTTTTGCTGTACAAAAGGATTTGCTTACTTTGAATTAACTAACTAAAAAGCTAATGACAGATAAGAAGACACAGAACCCTAAAATAACGCCTACCACTTTCATATGAAACTTTCGGCTCATTACAACAATTGCAATATATTCCCGAATCATCGCATTTGGCCAGTAATAGAAAGCGGTTTTTGAACCGATTCCTTGGCTGTTGAGCCCAGCTTGTCTTGCGTATAATCCAGCACGGAATAGATGGAAATTATTCGTTGTAAAGATACTTCGGTACTTGTCTTTTAGCGAATCCATAATTTGTTTTGAGAAGAGCATATTTTGATACGTATTGACAGAACGATTTTCTTGCACTGTATGTTCGATAGGAATGCCCTTTTCAACAGCATAATTTTGCATCGCTTCAGCCTCGGGAAGATTTTCATCGGGCCCTTGTCCACCAGAGAAAATGATTGTAGGCGGAGTCGTGACAGCAGCTTGTTTATGGTAAAATTCGATTGCTTTATTAATTCGACTTGCTAAAAGCGGTGGTACTTTATCATTAATTAATCCACTGCCAAGAACGATAATGAAATCTTGATTGCGTCGTGGTCTGTTAAATTGATATAAAAAATAAGCTGTTAAGAAAGTTGATATATGGAAAAAGAAATATACCATGATTAAAGATACTCCTGCAAAAATCGGCTGGAAATGAGGAGAGAAAAATCGAGTTGGATCAACTACTAAGGATATCATAGCAAGTAACATACCCATTCCAGCAATTAGGGTTAAGCAGTTCGATAAACGACGTCCTTCTTTTCTCATTAAGATTCTTGCGTTAAGAAATAGTCCAATCATTAATGCGAATACACCAAAAGTTAGCATTAAGAAGATGATAATAAACGGTATAATTGCAATAATTCTTAATATCTCAGAATTTGAGCTGAAACCTAAATAAAGGAAAAGAATAAGCGATGAGCAAAAAAACAGGTTAAATAAAAATCCGATTATTAAACTTCTAGGATCCCTAAAATAAAAGAATAGAAAAATAAGGAATAAAATAAGCGTAATACTTCCAAAAAACATCAATTTTGTAAACACCTCAATTTTTTTATGAATAATTGCCTCATTTATTATATATTACATTTTGTAAATAACGTAATTGAAAAAAAATTCATGATAAACATTGTTGGAGAATGTATTTTTCTTTTTTGCTGCAAACATGCTATTTTTCTAGGCTCTCTTCATAAAATGAAAATAACATAAGGAAAGTGAGTGATACGATGCCAGCTGTTATTGATGGTGTAATCATACAAAATTGCAATGGAACAATTAATCTAGGGGATAAATACAATGTGCGCCCGATATTTGAAGAAAAATCATATAATGGTTCTGGATCGTCTAATTCAGGTTTTTCTGTGAGAGCCTTTAATGGAATTAGTGCTACAGATGTGTATGATAAAGATGTGAATGACCAAGGAATACAGTTTACACTATGAGCTTGAAGTGAAAAAAGACACTCGTTTTGAGTGCCTTTTTTATTCTAGTGATACCCTTTCGCAGAGTCTTTATGAATTTTTTCTTTAAAGATTGTGTAGCTCCATAATTGATATCCGATAACAATCGGTACCATTACCATTGCGACGAAGAACATAATTTTTAAGTTTAATTCACTGCCTGCTGCTTGGTATAACGTTGTACTATATGCATCGTTAATGCGTGATGGTAACATTCTTGGGAACATACCTGCAAAGCCAGTTGTCATAAACATTGCGATTGTTAGACAAATAAATGTGAATGCAAGACCAATTTTATGTTTGTAGACCATAATAATTGCTAGGACACTCATTAGCATCGCAAGCGCCGGAAGAATGAATAATGCAGGATATTCCGTAAAGTTTTGGAATAAGTTTGTACGGTTTGCAGTTGCCACATAGAAGATGGCTAAAAGACTCGCCGCTGCCATTGAAAATGGTTTTGCGATTTTATAAGCACGTTCTGATACTTCACCAGATGTTTTAATCATCACCCAAAGTGCGCCGGATACGATAAAGATTGCGGTGAAGAAGAGACCACCTAAAATACCGTAATGATTTAATAGGCTGAATAATGTTCCTTCGTAACCATCTTTTCCGATTTGCAGTCCGTAGTATAGGTTTGCAAATGTCACACCGAATAAGAAGGCGATAAGGAAGCTGCCAATTGCAAACGCCCATTTACAAGTACTTTGCCAAACTGGTGAATCGTCTTTGTGCATAAATTCAAGCCCTGCTGCACGAGCAAAAAGAGCAAGTAATACTAAAAATAACGGTGTATATAAGTAGCTAAACATATTTGCATATGTGATTGGGAAGGCAGCGAATGTTGCACCGCCTGCTGTAATTAACCATACTTCGTTACCGCCCCAGAACGGTCCGATTGCTTCTTGCATTTGATTTCGTTCTTTTCGATCTTTCGTAACGAATGGGAAAATCATTCCGTTACCAAGTGCATAGCCATCGAGAATAAAGTAAACTGTCCAAATCACGCCCCATAAACCAAACCAAATGACTGCAAGCATATCATGAGACATGAGCTGCACCTCCCTTAGTAGGTTCTTCTAATGCTGCAGGTCCTTTTTTCGCGAACTTCAGCATTAAATATACATCGGCAATTAAGAGCAATGTGTAGAACAATACTAAACTAATTAATGAGAACCAAATTTGTGGAACGGAAATTGGTGAGACAGCCTCAGCTGTGCGCATCAATTTGTATACCGTCCACGGCTGACGACCTGCTTCAGCAACAATCCATCCAGCGTTAATCGCAACATATGGAAGTAAGACAGACCACATTGTAATTTTTAAGAAACGTTTTGAGTTTTCTAGTTTTCCTTTACGGTTTAAATAGAAACCAAACCAAGTTAATGCCATGAAGAATACGCCAAGTGCAACCATTAAACGGAAGCTATAGTAAACAAGGTTTACATTCGGACGATCTTCTTTCGGAATATCTTTCAAACCGACAATTTCTCCGTCAAATGAGTTTGTATAGAAGAAGCTGCCGAGTTTTGGAATTGTTAATAATTCAAAGTTCTCCTCATTCTTCACATCGGGAATTTGGATGATTGAGAAGCCTTGACCTTTACCAGTTTCCCAAACTGCTTCCATTGCAGCGCCTTTTGCAGGTTGCATTTTCGCAGCGAAAGCACCGGATTGGTGACCGATGAAAGGTATTGCAGTTGCTGCTAATAATCCTAAAACTAACCCAAATTTAAATGACTTTTTAAAGAACTCCACATCGTTTTTACGTAATAGATGGTACGCACTGATTGCCATAACGAAGAAAGCACCAACGATATAACAACCAACAACTGTATGGAAGAAGATGTGCCATGCGTAAGGATTGGTAACAAGTGCCCAGAAATCATTTAATTCAGCGCGGCCGTTACGCACCACGTAGCCAACAGGGTTTTGCATAAATCCATTTGCTGTAATAATCCAAAGCGCAGAAATATTTGTTCCAAGTGCAACCATCCACATACAAAAAGCACGGAACTTTGGTGAGATTTTATCTTTACCGAATAACCAAATTCCCATGAAAGTAGATTCTAAGAAGAAAGCAACAAGTGCTTCGATTGCGAGTGGTGAACCGAAGATATCCCCATGTATTTTGAGTACTCTGACCAGTTTGTCCCAAATTGGAACTCCATCGTAATACCGGTTATAATCCCCATTACGAAGTTGATCGTAAATAGCTTACCCCAGAAATTCGCCATTTTTCGATAAGTGGGATTTAATGTACGTGCATATTGTGTTTCCATACACGCTACTAAAATAACAAGTCCGATTGTCAAAGGTACAAACAAAAAGTGATGAAAAATAGTAATTGCAAATTGAAAACGACTCAGTAACAGAACGTCGGACATAATAAAGATTCACTCCTTTTTAACATTATCTACATTTAGTTTATAGTGGAAATATGAGCAAAGTAGAGAAGAGTTGTTACAGAGGTGTGTGGATATTATGAAAGAATTATGTCGATTATCTGGAAAATTGTATATTTGCAATAAAGTAATATCCTTTTGGGATTTTTTAGATTTTGGTAAACTAAGTATGTAGTGGAAATGAAAGAAAAGAGGTTTTTTACTATGAAGTCATTAGAAGAGATTTTGCAGTACAATGAAAAATTTGTTGCAGAGAAAAAATATGAAGAGTATGAGGCGGGGAAATTTCCAAACAAAAAGATGGTAATCATTTCTTGCATGGATACACGTCTTGTTGAACTATTACCAAAAGCGATGAATATGCGTAACGGTGATGTGAAAATTATTAAAGTAGCGGGCGCTGTTATTTCGCATCCATTTGGAAGTATTGTGCGCAGTGTATTAGTTGCTGTATATGAACTTGGCGCAGATGAAATATGCGTTGTTGGCCATCATGACTGTGGTATGGCAAAAATACAGGCAAGCAGTACAATTGAAAAAATGAAAGAGCGCGGTGTGACAGAAGCCAACTTAGATACACTTCAATATTCTGGAATTGATTTAGATAAATTTTTACAAGGATTCTCTAGTGTGGAAGAAAGTGTAGAGCATAGCGTTTCTGTACTTCGTAACCATCCATTACTTCCAGAAGAAGTACCGGTTCATGGGCTTGTCATTCACCCTGATACAGGAAAATTAGATTTAGTTGTGAACGGCTACGAAGCTTAAGGTTTTACTTTGTCATCCTTTTTATCTGGGACTGGATCAAATCCTCCTGGATGAAAAGGATGACATTTTAATATACGTATTAGTGTGAGCCAGAATCCTTTGAAAGCACCGTGTTTTTGAAACGCCTCTAATCCATAATGAGAGCATGATGGATAAAAGCGACATGTAGGTGGTGTCATCGGAGAAATAAATTTTTGATAAAAGCGTATGATTCCGATAAAAATCTGTTTCATAATGGTCTCCCTTCCAGCATATTCTTCTAGTATTATAGCATGAGGGCTCTATATATAAATCCATTTTGATTTTTCGACATATGAGCTGCGGCTATGAAAGTAAAAATAATTCTCCACTTATTTCCTCTTTTTGTTTTCACACGGCATGGGGCGAAAAAAGGCACTGACCGCTTCTATGCATGACCGGATGCTCTCTCTCATCTGAAAAGAATGGTTTGATGTTCTTCGTTTTTTAACTTGGATTTATATATTACTTTACTAATTCGGATTTCCGTTATATCATATTGGATATAACGGAATTAAAATTAAAGCGGGAGAGATGTTGTATGCCATCAGTAGAAAGCTTTGAATTAGACCATACGATTGTAAAAGCACCTTATGTAAGACATTGTGGTGTTCATAAAGTAGGTAGCGACGGTATTGTGAATAAATTCGATATTCGTTTTTGCCAACCAAATAAACAAGCAATGAAACCAGATGTCATTCATACGTTAGAACATTTATTAGCATTTAATTTACGTAAATATATTGATCGTTATCCGCATTTTGATATTATCGATATTTCACCAATGGGTTGTCAAACAGGATATTATCTTGTGGTAAGCGGGACACCAACTGTTCGTGAAATCATTGATTTATTAGAACTTACATTACAAGATGCGGTTCAAATTACAGAAATTCCAGCTGCAAACGAAACGCAGTGTGGTCAAGCGAAGCTTCATGATTTAGAAGGGGCAAAACGCTTAATGAATTTCTGGTTAAGCCAAGATAAAGAGGATCTTGAAAAAGTATTCGGATAAAAAATGAGGAAGCTGCCTGTGAAAAGGCAGCTTTTTTAGTTCTTGGGTATGTCATATCGAATGGTCGATATATGTGACGAAAAAGTTATTTCTGAAAGAACATCGGAGGTGAGCTTACAAATAAAAACTTAGCCAGCTTTTCTGTATGATTAAACCAATTATGTGGTGTAGCAGATTCCATATGAATGCTGTCGCCAGGATGTAGATCATGCTCCTCGTTTTCTAATAGAATGGTGAGTACACCTTCTAATACAAACACGAATTCTTGCCCGTTGTGAGAATACGGATTCCCTTTTTTTTCACCAGGATGAAGTGTCACTAAAATTGGCTCAAAATGTGGATTTGAAACACTTCCAGAAAGGTTCGTGTAAATAAAATGAGAGTAATTTACATGTTCTTCATTTTGCTGCCTGCGGCGTATGATACTTGTATTTGTTTTTTGCTCAGCTGTAAAAAAATAACTTGGGCTGACATGAAGTGCTTCTGATATTTTTTTCAATGATTCTAGTGTAATAGAAGATTTCGAACGCTCTACTTGAGAGATAAAACTGATAGATAGATCTGTTTTTTCAGAGACTTGTTTTAATGTCATTCTTTTTTCTAAGCGTAGCGCTTTAATTTTGTTTCCGATATTTTCGTCCATATGATAATCCCTCGACTAATATATTAGATAGAATTTTTCTTATGAAAAAAGTGTAAAGGAAAGTTTTGAGTTTTGCAAATTGTCATTAAATAAAAATTCAGAAAATTATATTAATATGTTGTAAATCTATTTCCTCTGCATTATAATGACCGTAAGTGTATAGATGATATGAAATTCGTTTTTTTTACGAAATAAATTGAAGTGCCACTTCAATTTATTTCACGTTTAGTTAAATTTAGTGATGGGAGGAAGAAACATGTATCAAACATTTAAAGGGGCATATCCAGTTATTATTACACCGATGAACCAGAATGAAGAGGTTAATTGGGAAGGCTTAAAGAAAAATATTGAGCATTTTATCAGTGAAGGAGTAGCTGGTTTAGTTGTGAATGGAAGTACAGGAGAGTTCGTTAGTTTAACAAAGGAAGAACGTTTCAAAGTTGTGGAAACAGCGGTGGAACAAATTAACGGACGTATTCCGCTTCTTGTTGGAACGGCGGCTGAAACGACAAAAGAAGCGATTGAATATACAAAGCAAGCAGAAAGAGCTGGAGCAAGCGGTGCATTACTCATTAATTCATACTACGCCCATCCGAAAGAAGAAGAGATTTACGAACACTTTAAAGCAGTAGCGGAATCTGTTCAGTTTCCAATCATGATTTATAATAATCCATTTACATCGGGCGTGGATATTAGTACAGAAACGATTCTACGCGTCGGTCGTGATGTAGAAAATATTACGCATGTAAAAGAATCGAGCGGTGATATTCGTAAAGTGCGTGATATTACGAGAAAAGGAAAAGGGGATATTGAAACATTCTGCGGTGCGGATGATTTAGTATTAGAATCCTTTTTAGTTGGGGCAACAGGCTGGATTTCAGTTGCGGGTAATGCGGTGCCAAAACTTGTAACGGAATTATTTGATGCAGTGCAAAATAAGGAACTAGAGCAAGCGTGGGAGTTATACGATAAAATTTTACCGCTCTGTAGCTTTATTGAAGAGTCTGGGAAATATGTTCAAATCATTAAGAGGGTCATGGATTTAAAAGGGCAAGCTGGTGGTCCATCTCGTAAACCACGCCTGCCATTAACAGAGGAAGAAGATCAAAAGTTACAAGGGATTTTAGAAAGTCTATTAACATTGCAAAAATAAAAAGAAGGGAGAGAGGAGTATGCTAACGGCAAATCAAGATTTAAAATCGAAAGTTCAAGCGTTTCTAGATGAAAAAAAGGAACTATTCATCGATGGAAAGTTTGTTCCGGCAGTGAGTGGAAAAACATTTGACGTTTGGAATCCAGCGACAGAGGAAGTGCTTGCTGTCGTAAGTGAGGCAGGAGAAGAAGATGTAAATCTCGCAGTGAAAGCTGCACGCAAAGCGTTTGAAGAAGGAGATTGGTCAAAAATAAGTGCAGCAGAAAGGGCCCATTTCATTTACAAACTTGCAGATTTAATTGATGAAAATAAAGAAGAGTTAGCGCAACTTGAGGCATTAGACAATGGAAAGCCGTATAAACAGGCGCTTGAAGATGATATTGCAGGTACGGTTGATCATTTCCGTTATTATGCAGGATGGGCGACAAAGATTCTTGGGCAAACAATCCCCATTTCACCGGAATATTTGAACTATACACGCCATGAACCGATTGGCGTTGTTGGGCAAATTATTCCGTGGAACTTTCCATTATTAATGGCTGCATGGAAGTTAGGGGCGGCACTTGCGACAGGGTGCACAATTGTTCTAAAGCCAGCAGAGCAAACACCGCTCTCTCTTCTATATACAGCGCAGTTATTTAAAGAAGCTGGATTCCCAGATGGCGTAGTCAATTTCGTTCCAGGATTTGGCGAAGGTGCTGGTGAAGCAATTGTGAATCATCCGGATATCGATAAAGTTGCTTTCACAGGATCAACTGTGATTGGAAAAGGGATTATGCGTAAAGCGGCTGAAACGACAAAGCACGTCACATTAGAGCTTGGCGGGAAATCACCGAACATTATTTTAGAAGATGCCGATCTTTCTAAAGCAATCCCTGGGGCATTCAACGGCATTATGTATAACCATGGGCAAAACTGTAGTGCAGGTTCGCGTGTATTTGTTCATCGTAAGCATTATGAACAAGTTGTTCAAGAATTAGGGGAAATGGCGAATGAAGTGAAGTTAGGGCACGGATTAGACCCTGAAGTAGAAATGGGACCGCTCGTATCGAAGAAGCAACAAGAACGCGTACTGGCTTACATTAAGAGCGGCATAGAAGAAGGTGCAAAACTGGTAGCGGGCGGCGTGAAGGAATTTGAAAAAGGGTATTTTGTAGCGCCAACTGTATTTGCAGATGTAACCGATAATATGAAAATTGCGCAAGAAGAAATCTTTGGACCAGTTGTTTCTATTTTCCCTTTTGATGAGATAGAAGAAGTCATTGAACGAGCAAATCATACACCGTACGGACTAGCAGCTGGCGTATGGACGGAAAATGTAAAAACAGCACATCAAGTTGCAAACCAATTAAAAGCAGGTACAGTGTGGATTAATAGTTATAACTTAGAAAATGCTGCATCGCCATTTGGAGGATATAAACAATCTGGTATTGGCCGTAAAATGGGTTCGTATGGGCTTGATAATTATACAGAAGTGAAGAGTATTTGGGTGAGTTTGGAGTAGTTTGAGAGAAGGATATGGATACCATATCCTTTTTCTATACAAAAATATATGTCTGTTTTTTGTTCAAAAAGGGAGGCTGAATGATGGAGAGGGGAATAAATCCAAAACTAGATGTGCATCCAGCTGACACAACAAAAAAGTTTAGATGGACTGTTGTTTTTTGGCTTTTGGCAGGTGGGATTATTAATTATTTAGATCGCACGAATTTATCAATTGCTACTCCCGAAATTATGAAAGATTTAGATTTCACAAAAACACAGATTGGCCTATTAGGTACGATATTTGCTTGGGTATATGCAACGATACAACTGCCAGCTGGTTGGCTTATTGATAAATACGGAGCAAAAAGAATTTATTTTATTGCTATTATGTTATGGAGTGTAGCCACTGCTTTAACAGGTATTCTCAATAGTTTTTTCATGTTTATTATCGCGCGTATTTTACTCGGGATAGGAGAAGCACCCTGTTGGCCAACGGGAGCAAAAATTACTTCTGAATGGTTTCCGAAGAAGGAAAGGGGACTGGCGACCGGAATTTGGGATTCAGCTTCAAAATGGGGACCAGCTATCTCACCGCCGATTCTTATTTTTTTCATGGTGACATTTGGCTGGCGCGGCCTCTTTTTTGTAACAGGATTAATTGGGATTATTTTCGGTATTATATTTCTTATGTTTTATCACGAACCGAAGAAAAGTCGTAAACTTTCAAAAGAAGAATTAGATTATATTCAATCTGACAGTATAGAAGAATCAGAGGTAAATCAAAAGGGAAAAATTAAATGGGGGAAACTATTTACGTATCGTACGATGTGGGGGCTTATTCTAGGGTATTTTTGTACCATTTGGAGCTGGAATATCTTTCTCGTATTTTTACCATTATACTTGGTCGAATCCTATCATATTTCTTTAACAGAACTAGGAATTTATGCGAGTATTCCTTACTTTGGAGGGGTGTTTGGAAATATATTTGGTGGCTATCTTACTAAAAAAATGGTGGATAAAGGAATGGCTTCACCTATTAATTCAAAACGTATGTTAATTAGCATTAGTGCAGTTTTAACAGCAATCGTCCTCATCATTCTGCCATTTGTACATGATATTGTATCTACAGTTGCACTCATGACGTTAGCTATCTGCTTTATTTCTTCTATTACAGGTGGGGCTTGGGCACTTGCTGGTGATGTAGCTCCTGCATCTTCCGTAGCCTCTGTGAGTTCGATTCAAAGTTTTGGTGGGTACTTTGGTGGAGCATTCTCTCCTGTTGTTGCTGGAATGATTGTTGATACAACGGGTTCTTACGCATTAGCGTTTATCTCTGGTGGAATCATTGCTGGATGCGGGGCGCTTTGTTATTGGTTTATTGTGAGAAGGCCAATTGAGGTTAGGTGAGTTCCTGCTAACAGATGAAAAAAAACTTATCCCTTCTTTAACATATTTTCCGAAAAGAAGTCCCCTTCCTCAAGGAGCGAGAAGGGCGTGGCCCAGCGAGTAGGTGGGGGATGAAGGAGCAATAAAAGAGAAAGTCTGTTTGAAGCCCCCACTTCAAACAGACTGTAAGGTCGTTAAGTGGTGGGTAGTTCACTCAAATAGAACCCTCCTTTTCTCCATTTTATCATTAAACGAAACTTCGTTTTACATAAATTTGTAATTGTTGAAAACACTAGAAATTAAA
Organism: Bacillus pfraonensis; assembly: GCF_050768835.1. Lineage (NCBI taxonomy): Bacteria > Bacillati > Bacillota > Bacilli > Caryophanales > Bacillaceae > Bacillus > Bacillus pfraonensis. The sequence continues at coordinate 72,549 of NZ_JAHCDO010000007.1, forward strand.
AGGGTGAAAGAAGGGTGTTATATGGAGAACAAGAAAACTTATTATATATCAGTAGGAAATGGACAGATTTCGCAAGTGAAAACGGCAGATACATATAGCTTTGAAATTCAGGCAAATGATGAGGAAATTATTCAGCTTCGGGAGTATTTCGATCAAGCATACCGCGAGGACTTGGGCTCTTTTGTACGTTCTCACGTTCCATATGTTGAGTATCATCATGACTCAAATAATGATCGATATGATGCTGAGCTGCAGAAAGCATATCAGATGATTTATGATTTAGGCAATCATGAAACGAAAGAATTAGTCGCGCAAATGGGAATAATCAATGGATTATAGTTGGATAACATTATGCATATGAATGCGAATTGTGCTACAATTTGTGGTAGGAAAAACTTGTAACCATCTATAGGGGAGTAATGGCATGTACAAATTTAAAGATTATTACCACAACACTGTACAATTATCGTTTGAACGTTACCCATTTTCTCCTGAGCCAAAGCATGTTTGGGTTGTATGCCGGTACGGGGATCAATGGTTATTAACGCATCATTTACGTCGCGGTCTTGAATTTCCAGGTGGTAAAGTAGAAATTGGGGAGACACCGGAAGAAGCGGCAGTCAGGGAAGTTCATGAAGAAACCGGCGGCATTGTTTCTGAATTAACTTACTTAGGACAATATAAAGTATCTGGAAAAGACAAAATAATCATTAAAAACATTTATTTCGCAACAATTAGTGCAGTAGAACAACATACGCACTACGAAGAGACAAAAGGGTCTGTTCTATTAAAAAACATTCCTGATAATATTAAAACTGATAGAAAATTTAGCTTTATTATGCGCGATGATGTACTAGCGCGTACGATGAAACATATAGAAGAACTCGGCTGTTTTACGAAGTAAAGGAGCCGAGTTCTTTTTTGTTATTAAAATTATACTTATTTCGGTATATATTCCAGTGAAGTATTTGTAATATAATGCTACCAATGTATATTCGTGGAAAGGATTGTATGAAGTGTTAAATGAGATAGAAACAAAAAACTCAAAAAGGAATATTCATCTTTTTAATTGCATTTAAAATATTGATATTATAGCATTATAATTAAATTGAATTGTGGAAATTAGTTGTATAGTAATACCTAATTATGGTAGATTTTGAGGACTTGACTTATGGCAATCTCTAAACTAAAAGGCCCTATGTAGTCATATCGCACTACATAGGGTCTTAAAATGTTTGAGGGCTGCTTTTTTTATTTACTATTTTTATAGAATAAAAATGTTGAGTCTTTTATTATCTTACTAGAATTAGATTTTTTATTTTTAAATCAATCAAGTAAGGAAAGGTGAACTGCACATGTTGAAAAAGACTGTAGTAGCTGTTTTAACATTAGGCTATGTGTTTAGCCCGATGCAAACTTTGGCAGAAACAGAAAATGAACAGCTACCTTCGGAACAAACAACTAGCACTGAGCAACGAGAACAATCTAAACAGCAAGAACCAAAGGAAGTGCAGACAAGCATAACAAGAAAGTCTGAAGATGAAGGTACAGCGAGTGTAAAAAGTGAACAATCACTAGATACTAGTGAAATAAAAACGAATGAGACGAATGTAAAAAGTGAACAATCGCTAGATGCTGGCGAAATAAAAACGAATGAGACGAATGTAAAAAGTGAACAATCGCTAGATGCTAGCGAAATAAAAATGAATGAGACGAATGTAAAAAATGAACAACCACTAGTTACTAGTGAAATAAACCAGGTGAATGTTAAAACAGTACAAGAAGCACCTAAAACACAAAGAGGTTGGGTAAATATAGATAATAAGTGGTATTATATTCAGCCAGATGGTACAAGGAAAACAGGGTGGCTGCAAGAAGGAACAACATGGTATTATTTGCAAAAAGATGGAGTAATGAAAACAGGTTGGTTGCAAGAAGGAACAACGTGGTATTACCTGCAAAGTAGCGGAGCAATGAAAACAGGTTGGCTACAAGAAGGGACAACGTGGTATTACCTGCAAAGTAGCGGAGCAATGAAAACAGGCTGGCTACAAGAAGGAACAACGTGGTATTACCTGCAAAGTAGCGGAGCAATGAAAACAGGCTGGCTACAAGAAGGAACAACGTGGTATTACCTGCAAAGTAGCGGAGCAATGAAAACAGGCTGGCTACAAGAAGGAACAACATGGTATTATCTGCAAGGTGACGGAGCAATGAAAACAGGCTGGTTGCAAGAAGGAACAACGTGGTATTACCTGCAAAGTAGCGGAGCAATGAAAACAGGCTGGCTGCAGCTTGGAGATAGAAAATATTATTTCGAAAGTAATGGAGCGATGAGAACAGATTGGCTGCAGCTTGGAGATAAAAAATATTACTTCGAAAGCGATGGAGCAATGAAAACAGGCTGGCTGCAGCTCGGGGATAAAAAATATTATTTAGAAGGCGATGGAGCAGCGAAAATAGGCTGGCTACAGCTCGGGGATAAAAAATATTACTTCGAAAGTAATGGAGCAATGAAAACAGGCTGGCTGCAGCTTGGGGATAAAAAATATTACTTCGAAAGCGATGGAGCAATGAAAACAGGCTGGCTGCAGCTTGGGGACAAAAAGTATTATTTAGAAAGCGATGGAGCAGCGAAAACAGGCTGGCTACAGAAAGGAACAACTTGGTACTACTTCGAAAGCGATGGTGAGATGAAAATAGGCTGGTTGCAAGAAGGAGCTGCTTGGTACTATCTAGGAAGTAACGGAGTAATGAAAACAGGGTGGTTGCAGGAAGGCGCAACATGGTATTACCTGCAAGGCAATGGAGCAATGAAAACAGGTTGGCTACAGGAAGGAACAACTTGGTACTATCTGCAAGGCAATGGAGCGATGAAAACAGGTTGGCTACAGGAAGGCGCAACATGGTATTACCTGCAAGGCAATGGGGCAATGAAAATCGGATGGTTAGAAGAGAATGGTAAGGTATACTATTTTGACACAAATGGTGTTTGGATAGAAAACCCAGTCATATTTGGTAAAACAATTATAGTGGATCCAGGTCATGGGGGATATGATTCAGGGACATTATATGAAAGTATATATGAAAAAACGATTGCCCTGCAAGTAGGATTGAAGTTAAAGAGTTTACTAGCTCAAAGTGGTGCAAATGTTGTGATGACGCGAGCAACAGATATTTTTATTCCATTAGAAGATCGTGTTCATATTTCAAATGAAAACAAAGCAGATATTTTTGTTAGTGTACATGTAAACTCAGCTGATACGACTGTGGCAGAAGGAATTGAAACATTATATAATTCGGAACACCCAAAAAGTAAAGAAGTACTTAATTTAGCAAATGCTGTACAGAATGCTTTAATTAAAAATACAGGTGCCAAAGATAGACGCATAAAAGATCGACCAGATCTTCGTGTGTTAAAGGCTGATAATAGTGCACCGCCTATATTGGTAGAAACAGGATTTTTATCAAATGTGAATGAAAGAGTAAAATTGACTTCTGACAAATATCAAAATATATTGGCACAATCAGTGTTTGAGGGAACTTTACAATATTTTTCTAATTAGAGGTAGCGTAACATCACGATTAAGTTAGGAAAAAGAAATACACTATTAAAATAAAAAAACGTCATTTTTTCTCTAGGATTAGGAAAGGATGGCGTTTTTATTATAACTTTAGCTTTGTACTAACATGAAAAGTGAATTTTTAAGGTTGATGACCTATTTATCCCGCACTAACGGGCAGTAATACTCCCACCTTAAAATTCGGTGAAAGCAAAGAAGTTAGGTGGGAGATAAACTGCCCGTAAAAGCCCGATTGGTGAGGGCTAATAATCAGTGGGCGATGAAGAAAACTCCCACTGATTAAAGTTTCACTTTATAGAAAAAAAGTACTTCAAGCAAATCTCTAGCCACACGAGAATGCTCAAACCCCTCCCAAAATGAATCCCTCTTCCAAATAGCGGTAATGCCGGCATTTTCAGCTCCAATTACATCATTTTCAGGATGATCTCCAACATAGATACATTCCTTCGCTGTTACATTTAATTGTTGAAGGGCACGTTCAAAGATAGCTGGATGAGGTTTCTTAATGCCTTCTGCTTCCGAAATAAGAATTGTATTTGTATAAGTATGTAGCTGTAAGGCACAAAGATTGTTCATCTGGAATTCGGTAAAGCCATTTGTGATAATTCCGATTGCGATATTTTGATTTTGCAGTTGTTGTAGCAATTCATGCATATTTGGAAAAGGAATGCAGTGATTTTTGAATTCTGTTATGTAGTCATGCAGGAGTTGATCGGCTGTTAGAGTTGTAATGTTATATTCGTTGAGCAAAGTAGTATATACTTTATCCTTCCAAGTGTAGCCGTTATTATCAAGCTGAATGAAACGAGTGCAATACTCGTTTTTTTCTATCTCAGTAAAATGCCCTGTGTAACGTTCATATTGATCGCTAATCAAACTCTCCAAAGATTGACGTCGATCTAACAATGTTCCATCTAAATCAAATAATGCAGCGCGTATCATCATACATTCCCCCTCAAAAAGTAAAAAACTCCCTAAAAATAATTATCGCATATTTGTCAGAAAATGATTACCCGCTATTTGCGGGCAGTAATACTCCCACCTTAAATTTTAAGTGAAAGCAAGGGAGTTAGTTAGGTGGGAGATAAACTACCCGTAAAAGCCTGATTGGTGAGGGCTAATAATCAGTGGGGGATGAAAAAATTCCCCCACTGATTAAAGTTTCACTGTATCATATCTTTGTAGAATGGAATAATGGAGGTTTATATGAGGAAGGTTTGTGGAAAGCTATTATGTTTTATCTTAGCAATTGGTGTTACAGCAGGGTGCAGTAAAGAGGTAAGAGTTGCGGAAACGAAAGATATATGCAAAACCGAAGATGAATGTACGAAGCTTGGAGATGCTATGGTTCAAAAAGTATATAAAAAAATGGACAGTCTGTCTCAGCTGGAAGAACCAGAGGAAGATGTAAAAGGCTTGGAAGAAAATACAGAAGAGAACGCTGGAAAGAAAGACAACATGAAAGAAGCAGAACAGAAGAAAGATGATGATGAAAACTATTTCTTTTTAGCATCTTACTATATTAATGAGGAAGAAATCGTAGCTCCTTATTTTGAAAAACTAGATAAGAAGCGTTTACAGAAAGTGTTTGCGGATGATATAGAAGCGAAGGAAGAAATAATTGAGCAGCATGAAGATAGAGATTATCATGAAACGCTGTGGGGAATTTATCGTACGTTAATTCCGTCTAAGTATCGAGAGAATATAAAAGAATTTGATATTGTGACAGATGGATACGATGGAATTGTTGCTCATGTAACTCCTAGTATGGAGAATCCGAAAGATTGGGTGTTAAGTTTAGATACGCTTGATTCAGGTGTGAATATAGATGAAGTAATGAAGACATTAATACATGAGACTGCTCATGTATTAACGCTTAGTGATAAACAAATTCCAGTAGATGAAAAGTATGTAAAGGCATTTGAAGCGGAGAAAGATGTTTCTTCCTATCAAAATAAGTGTAAAAATCTTTTCTTGCAAGAAGGGTGCGCGAAAGCAGATTCGTATATTAACAAATTCTATGATTCTTTCTGGAAGCCAATTGAAAGTGAATGGAAAGAAAAGCAAATTGAAACAGATGAAGAGGCGCAAATACAATTTTTTGAAGAAAAGCATGATCAATTCGTTTCTGAGTATGGAACAACAAATATAGCAGAGGATATTGCTGATACATTTACAGCATTCATCTTACAAGATTCAAAGAAAGTGAAGGAGGGACAAGAACTGAAATATAAAAAGATAGCATTCTTCTATCAATATCCGGAGCTTGTCAAAATGAGAGCTGAAGTATTATCTGGATTATATGAGGTTTCACAACAATTAAAAGAATAAAAGTAGCAAAAGCAACCCAAATATAATTAGGTTGCTTTTTTTACGTAGAAGAAGGAACTAGAAATTTCAAATAGAATAGAGTATAAAAGATTAATTGTCACAAAATTGACACAATTAGAATATACATAGTAGAGATGTAATGAATTTATTCTCAAGGAGGTAGAAATCGTATGAAAACCATTCTTGCTATTGCTGGTCTTATTTGGGTCATGTCGCATGGGTTTCCGATTTTCGAGGGAGAGCAAATTCGTACAGCGTTAAATAAACAATTTAATGAGTATCATGTTATAGATCGACAAGATAATATTGTAAAGGTACGTGTGAAAGATTGTTTTCATACGGTCACGATTCAAGGAAGCACTGTAGTTAACGATACAAAAGTATGTGATCAACAATAAATATATGAATTCAATTTACAATAAAAAAGAAGCTGACTCCATCATGATTATTTGGAGTCAGCTTCTTTTTCTTTTCCCTACAAGTAATTTTTCAAATCCTTCAACAAATACATACATCAGAGTAGCTAGGACACATGTCAGTAAGACACTCAGCAGTACAAGTGTAAAATTAAACACTTGGAATCCATAGCTAATTAAATAACCGAGCCCTTGTTTGGAAACGAGAAGTTCTCCGAAAATAACACCAACCCATGATAATCCAACGTTTACTTTTAAAGTTGAAATGATAGCTGGAAAGGAAGAAGGTAAAATAACTTGTTGATAGGTTTGCCATTTATTAGCCCCAAACGTATCCATTACTTTTACATAATTCGAGTCCACTTCTTGAAATGCACTGTAAATAACAAGAATGGTGATGATGATGGAAATAATGACGCCCATTGCGATTGAAGAGGAGATATTTGGGCCGAAAATAACGATAATAATTGGACCAAGTGCTACTTTCGGCATCGCATTTAACACAACAAGGTATGGATCTAATACACGAGCGATAAGAGGTATCCACCAAAGGATGGTTGCGATAATTGTCCCGAGCACTGTCCCGAGAATAAATCCAATACTTGTTTCTAATAATGTCGTCCATATGTGAATCCAAAGTGATCCATCTCCCCATTTGCTTAAAAATAGTTCCCAAATGCTTGAAGGAGAGCTGAAGAGTAAAGGATCAATCCACTCTTGTTTACTAGAAATTTCCCATAATACAAAGAAGAGAATAAGAAGTAGTAATTGTAAAGAGGCAACTATCCAAGTGCGCTGGCGCTCTTTTTTTCGAAACTGTTCATGTAGTTGTTTTATTTTATCCAAGGTTCTCAAGCTCCTTCCATATGGCTTGAAAAAGAGCTGGAAACTCAGGGTGGTGTCTTGCCTCTAATGGTGGTAGAGAGCGAATGCTTTCTGGTACGATAAATATTTTGGCAATTTTGCCAGGGTTTGATCGAAGTAAGTAAATACGATCACTCATTGCGATAGCCTCTTCGATGTCATGGGTGACGAGAAGGGAAGTTTTCTTATACTTGTGTAATAAAGTAAATACGAGATTCTCTAATTTTAATTTCGTTTGATAATCAAGGGCTGAAAATGGTTCGTCAAGCAAAAGAATTTTCGGATTTGTCGCAAGTGTACGAACGAGTGCCGCCCGTTGGCGCATACCACCGGATAATTCTGAAGGATATTGTTTTTCTATGCCTTGCAGGCCTACTTGCTTTAAAAGTTGCAATGTATGTTCTTTCGTTTCTTGTCCGTATGTTTTTGTAATATGCAATCCAAGCATAATATTTTCTTCAATTGTTTTCCAAGGAAACAAATAATCTTGTTGAAGCATATACCCCATTGAATCTGTGGGTTTTATTACTGGTTTATTATCCACAAAGACCCTACCTTCAATTGGCTCTAGTAGTCCTGCGATAATAGAAAGGAGCGTTGTTTTACCACAGCCACTTGGACCGAGAAAGGATATGAATTCTCCTTCGTCTACCTGTAAGTTAATATCTTCAAGGATGAGCCGGGCACTTTTCTTTGAAAAAAAACATTGAGAAACGTGAGATATTTGTAAGAAACCCATTGTATTCGCCTCTATTTCTTAATAACACTTTCGGCAATTTTTGTATTAACGAGCGCCTCATGTGGAATTTCTTTTTGTAGTTCACCAGCTTCTTTCATAATTGTTTGTAGTTGTTTCCATTCTTCCGTATCTAATAATGGGTTTGTGGCATACGAATGTTGCTTTTTATAGCGTTCGATTACTTTTACCGTAATATCTTTTGAAGTATCTTTAAAAAGTGGTGTAACAGTCTCGGCAATTTCTTCTGGACTATGTGTATCTACCCATTGCTGTGCTTTATATAATGCGCGCGTAAATTTTTCGGCTGCTGCTTTGTCTTTCTTTAAAAAGCTTTCTTTTGCCATAAATGTTGTGTAAGGAACGGTTCCAGATTCAGAACCAAAGGAAGCGACGATATAACCCTTTCCTTCCTTTTCAAAAATGCTTGCGGTTGGTTCAAACAGCTGGACAAATTCTCCTGTACCGGATGCGAAGGCATTAGCGATATTCGCAAACTCAACATTTTGAATTAAATTTGTATCTTTGTGCGGATCAATACCATTTTTCTTCAAAACGTATTCTCCAACCATTTGCGGCATACCGCCTTTACGTTGCCCGAGGAAAGTAACGCCCTTCACATCGTTCCAATTAAAGGAGTCTAACTTTTTACGTGAAACTAAAAATGTACCATCCGTTTGTGTGAGTTGTGCAAAGTTAATAATCGGATCTTTTGCTCCTTGTTGGTGAACATAAATGGATGTTTCAGAACCGACAAGTGCAATGTCAATTCCACCAGATAACAGCGCAGTCATCGTTTTATCGCCACCAGCTGTCGTTTGTAAATCAATATCTAACCCTTCATCTTTAAAAAATCCCTTTTCAATTCCAACATAGAGCGGGGCATAGAAGAGGGAATGGGTAACTTCACCGATGCGAATCTTTTGCGTCTGCTTCTTCGTATTGTCTTTTTTACTACACGCCACAAATGTAAAAACAGTGAGTACAAGTATACAAAAAACAGCTATAAATTTTTTCAATAGGTGCCACCTCCTAGAAATGAATCTATTTCCATAATATGTAGAGAAGTGCCTAGATGTGAGTGGACATAGGAGGAATTTTTTGGATGATAAAGAAGTACAAATATAAGGGGTGATAAAAATGAAGTATGAATATGATGATAGCCTGCATTTACATCTTGATTATTTTGGAGAAGAATATGATGTGGAATCGATTGCTTATAAAAGAAAATATGAAGATGTGTGGGATGTATTTTTTAACTTTGCTTTTTATGGGATCCAGCAAGTTGAATTAAAGGAAGACGCATACATGGATGCGTACTCAGGATATCATGTTTTTTCTGTACAGGCCCATGATTTAAGCTGGGAATTTGGAAGTGCCAAGTTTGAAGAATGGATTTTAGAGCATCGGATATTAGAGAAGGTAGTACAAAAATAAGGTGAGTGACTTTCTCGTTTTGTTACTTATATTTGTAGCAGGTTGTATGATATTACAGTTACTTTCTTATCGCTTTGCCAAAAAGAATATCCATAAATATAAGGAAGTAAAACTTATGCATATGTGGCTAGATATGCATGTAAAGAAAGGGCCGAAATTAGATTTTGGTGATTATACATTTATACTAATTGTATGTATCATATGGAAAATTTGGTTGTTTCCTCTCATAAGGTAAAATCTATAAAATCATTCAAACTACTTCTAATCGTATTAGTAGTAAATATTCTATCATTTTCCCCCTTAACAGAAGAACTACATGATGCATGTGAGTAGCTTGTTCATGTTCACTTCAATTTTCAAAAAGACATACGTTTGTAACATAGAAATGCTACAACTTTATGTAAAGCGTATCTTTTGATGAAGATGAATTTAGAGGTGAACATATGAAAACGAACTTAGAACACGCCAAAACAAATAGAATGAACTCGAACGAGGAAGTACCTCCTTTAGAACAAGAGAAAGAAGGTACTTCCTTATTGTGGTTGAGACGAATAGGTATGATTTCCCTCATACTATTCATTCTTCCGATAACAATTTACGTATATGCTTTTCATTTCGAAACAAAGGCATTGTCAGTTACATGGAATGATATTGAAAATCCAAATATCCCGAACGGTTTTCATGGTGTGAAGATCGTCCAGTTCTCAGACACACATTTTGGACCAAATTTTCCTCATAAACAACAACAAATGTTAGTGGATAAAATTAATCAATTGAATCCTGATATTGTAGCATTTACAGGAGATTTAATTGATAAATTTGGAGAATATGCTGCAGAAAGAAAGTACTCACAAACTATTTTGGCACAAATTCATGCTCCCCTTGGAAAATATGCTGTGTTTGGTAATCATGACCGAGGAGGTGGAGGTAGTTACTTATATAAAGAGTATATGGAGAAAGCTGGCTTTACAGTTTTGAATAATGAAACGAAAAAAATTAAAGCTGCGAATGGTGAGTCTATTACTATTTCTGGTCTCGATGATTTTTTACTTGGAAAACCTAAAATTCATCCAACCTTGAAGGATCTTAGAATAGAGGATTTTAACTTGCTACTAGTGCATGAACCTGATGCTGTCGATCAAATATTGGAATATCCAGTAGATCTTCAAATATCCGGCCATAGTCATGGTGGACAAGTCCAGATTCCATTCATAGGTCCTATTATTACTACTTCACTAGCAAATAAATATGTAGAAGGGCTTTATTCATTAGAAGGAAAGCGTAAACCATTACAGTTGTATGTGAATCGTGGTATGGGGACTACTAGAATGCCGGTCCGGTTTTTAAGTAAGCCTGAGCTTTCTGTTTTTGTATTACAGAGAACAGGGAGAATTTGAGTATATGAAATGAATCATTAAATATATGTGCACTAAAAGAAATGCCATCCTTTTTGTATATTTTAAGAAGAAGAATAGCATTTCTCATATTATTTTACTAAAACTGGGAGGTGTATTTAAATAAGCTATTTTTGTTTTAAATATAAATAAAAGCCATAATCCGTCATAACAGAAGAGTAACCTAGTTGTCGTAACATAGCAGTGATATTACCACGATGATATGTTCCGTGATTTACAACATGTGGTACCAATTCAGAGACGCTAGTTTTCATTAGGTCACCAGATGGATGTTCAATTATAAGAGTCTTTGTTATATTTTCTTGTTTATTAAGGAATATCTTATATCGTTCAGCCAACTCAGCGAACATTGCCTCCATTTCCTTGATTCCTTTTGCTTCTGTTTGTTCTTTCAATTGTTCAGCTAATCTCAACGCATGATTCATACTTTTTCCAGAGAAAACATCTAGCCAGCCAAGATCGGACAGGTAAATATGAGCCAATGCGTTAGATATAGAGGGAAAAACACTTTGAATGTTTTTATGATAAATATTCTGTGGAAGTTCATTTAATCGATTGAAAATTTGTTTATTCGCCCATACGTTATAGTCGTATAGCTGTAATGCAAGAGGTGACACTTTGAAATTCCTCCTTTGTATATTGGGTAAAATTATATAAGGGTACAACAAAATCAGGAACATATGTTCTGTGTTTGTTTTTCATTTTAACTCAAGTTCCTATTAATGTAAATCTTTATATGTATTGTTGAAGATGATTTTTTTTGGTATTAAAAAATTGGCTTAATAAGTATAGATATCGAGTATGAGCGCTAGGTCTAAAAAGGATTTGATTAATAAATCTTAATGAAAAATAGCAAGTATAGGAATAGATTTTTATTTGTGGTTAGAGTACAAGATGGACAAATTGATAGATTTCAAAGTGTCGGTTAATAAAAAAGAGGTTATCCTGAAATTAATTTTTTAGGATAACCTCTTTTTTTACATTAAAGTTTATTCATGAAACTATTTTATGTAGTTAGATAACATGATAAAATTTTAGTTACTGTGTATGTAATCATAAAAAAAGAGAGAGTTTATTAAACAGTTTTGTAATATTTTGCTTGGGCTCATATTTTTAGGGATAAATTGATAGAGTTGTATATTGTGAGTATTTACAGAATTTTTAGAGAAACATGGGGGTGATTGCTAGATGCCCAAACCATTAAAGAAAAATGGTCGCTATATGGTTGGATTGGACAGTCTAAGGGGACTAGCTATACTAGGTGTAATTTTATATCACATCAATTTTAATTGGATGCCTGGCGGATTTTTAGGTGTTACTGTATTCTTTGTACTTTCAGGTTATTTAATCACGGATATTCTGGCGATAGAATGGAAGAGAAACAAGAGGATTGACTTGAAGAGGTTTTGGCTCAGCAGAGCAAGACGATTACTTCCTGGAATGCTCGTTATGCTTGTAATTGTGTTAGCGTGGATTACAATTTTCCACAGTTCCTTACTAGGAAAGATGCGAGGGGATTCATTAGCAGCTTTATTGTATTTCAGTAACTGGTGGTATATTTATCACAAATTATCATACTTTGAGAGTTTTAATCAACTTTCACCGCTCAATCATTTTTGGTCATTAGCTGTTGAAGAACAGTTCTATGTAGTGTGGCCATTTATCATTAGCCTTGCATTTTATTACATAAAAAAGAAATCACGTATCATTTTATTCGTCGTTCTAGGGGCAGCCATGTCTGCATTAGCGATGGCAATTTTGTATGAACCTGGAGCTGATCCGAGTAGAATTTATTATGGTACTGATACGAGAGCTTTTTCCTTATTGATTGGAGCGGCACTTGCCTTAATTTGGCCAAGCAGTAGGCTTGCGAATAAAATTATTCCAAAAGCACGTCTCGTTCTTGACATAGTTGGAGGGATTGCTCTTATCATCATTCTCGCTATGTTTTGGAAGACGAATCAATATGATCCGTTTCTATATCGCGGGGGAATGGTTCTTTTATCGCTTGCTACTGCTCTGTTAGTAGCGAACCTTGCTCATCCAGCTAGCCGAATTGCTCAATTTTTACGCTTTAGACCACTGCGCTGGATGGGGGTACGATCGTATGGGATCTATCTTTGGCATTATCCGATTATTACATTAACAACCCCGAAAGTAAATGCTGGAGAGTTTTCGCTTACACGAGCAATTCTTCAATTTCTTCTTATTATAATTGCTGCACAAATTTCGTGGAAGTTTATTGAAGATCCAATCAGGCGAGGGGCATTGAAGAATATTGGCTCGAAGAACTGGAGAATGAGAAACTTAGCATTGGGTGGCAAGTTAGCTTTGGTAGGTGCATTATTTATTTCTACGATAGCTGTTTTTGGGTTATCAACAGCTAGTCAAGCGAAGGATAATCCTCAAAAAGGTAAGGCTGAAGTAGTACAAACGGAACAAAAAGAAAAGCCGAAACACCCAGTGGCAGTTCGGGAAAAACCAGCTGAAGAACCGCCTCAAAATAAAGAACAACAAGAAGCTACTACGCAGAATAAGGAACCTCAAACATTTACAGCTGTAGGCGATTCTATTATGATTGATATCGCTCCGTATTTAAAAAATACATTTCCTAATATTACGATTGACGCAAAGATTGGTCGACAATTGTCTAAAGCAATTCCAGCGGTGGAACAGCTAAAGAATCAAGGGGATTTAGGAAATCATGTCATTATTGGATTAGGTACAAATGGAGCCTTTACAAAGGATCAATTAGTATCATTAGTGCAATTGATTGGAAATGAACGTAAAATTATATTAGTCAATACGAGGGTACCGCGTCCATGGGAATCATTAGTGAATGAGAAATTAAAAGAAGTCGCATCTGCCTACCAAAATGTGACGCTAGTCGATTGGTACTCAGCAAGTGCTGGAAATAAAGCGTACTTTGAACCAGATGGCGTACATTTAACAAAAGCAGGTGCAGAAGCATATGCTGCGCTTGTAGCAAAAGCAGTGAATCCATAATTGATTTGTTTCATAGTATAAAAATATTCTTTATCGTTTAGTAGATTGTTTGGAATAAAAAAGAACTTGTAGATACGCTACAAGTTCTTTTTTCGGTTTATATTGAATAATGGGGGTATAACTTATAACTAGACAAAACAGCTCAAACATAAAGAACGGGAAGTTCTACTTTAACCTGACACATTTAGTATATAGCATATGATAGCGTTTTCGATAATATATTATTGAAAATTATGTGAATTATGATATATATAGATTGAAAAAATGTTATAAAAGCATTTCTTCTATATTTCTACGGTAGTAAATATATTTCATAATTTGGTGGATCAGTTAGCTTTGATTTATTTAACCGCCCCTCATTGACTAATTCCTGCAAGGTTTTCTCAACATCCTCAGGTTTCACATGAAATAAATCAGCAATCTTTACAGTAGAGAGAGCCGTATATTTCGGTTTTTTTGATGAAGAAATAATCATAGCACTTACACGTTGATATAATTTTTCTTTTTCCACTTTTTCAAACCTTCTTCCCAATTCATTTTTCAAGAGATCATTAAGAAATGAGATACATAATTCCTTATAAGATTAACCCGTTATAGGTTGTTTTATGCTCTCTTCCAATACAGAAATTTAATAATTAACTACTAATATTCGTAAAAGAGGGTAAATATAAAGTTAGTTTAGGAGGGAATGGCATGAGAGGCATGTATATTTCCATTGGCTAACTTTTAGTCATCCGAGTAGTGACAGGTTTACCTAAAGAATGGGGAAGTTTTGGAGCCGCTATTTTTTCAGGACATCTTAGTTGGATGGATTCTCGTTCGAATTTTATCCCTGAAACCTTAGTGGAGGAAGGATGTTTGAAGGTGTAGCCTATTGGAAATCCTATAGAGACTACATAAAAATGAAACTTCCATCAGTGAAGAATTCTTTATCCCCTACTGATGGTTATTCCTCACCAATCGGGCTTTTATCGGCTCAAACTCTCTCTCGCGTTTCTCTCTGAATTTTGAGGTTATGTCAGGCGAGAGCACATCCTAAAGATAAAGTCCAAATAAGGAGGTTAAAGCATGAAAGAATCTTCATTTTCGATTCAAATTAACGGGAAGGAATTCGTAGCTTACCCTGGGCAAACAATTTTGGAAATCGCTCAGGCAAATGCATCGTATATCCCAAGTATTTGTTTTCATCCGAATCTTGGAACCATCCAAACTTGCGATACATGCTTTGTGAACGCAGGAGGTAAACTGGTTCGTGCCTGTGCCACAAAGGCAGAGCATGGGATGAATGTCGATACTCTCTCTCAAACTGTGAAAGATGCACAATATGAAGCAATGTCACGGATCTTAAAAAATCACGAACTGTATTGCACAGTCTGTGATAATAATAATGGGAATTGTGTCGTTCATAATACAGCCGAATATCTGGAAATTGAGCACCAAAAATATAAATTTGAAGCAAAGCCATACCCACCAGACATGTCACACCCTTTTTATCGATATGAGCCAGATCAATGTATTTTATGTGGAAGATGTGTAGAAGCCTGTCAAGACTTACAAGTAAACGAAACATTAACGATTGATTGGGACCGTGAAAAACCTCGCGTAATTTGGGACAATGATGTATCTATTGATGAATCGTCTTGTGTGTCATGCGGACATTGTGTAACGGTTTGTCCGTGTAATGCATTGATGGAGAAATCCATGCTAGGTGAAGCAGGTTATTTAACGTCTATCCCTCCGAACGTGTTAGAACCAATGATTGATTTGACAAAGGAAGTAGAACCAGGATACAAAGAGATTTTTGCAATTTCCGAAATGGAAGCAGCTATGAGAAAGGCCAGGGTCAAACGTACGAAAACGGTCTGCACCTATTGCGGGGTTGGATGCAGCTTTGAAGTATGGACAAAAGACCGTCATATTTTAAAAATTGAGCCCCAAGAGCATGCTCCAGTTAATGGGATTTCTACATGTGTAAAAGGGAAATGGGGTTGGGATTATGTTAATAGTGAAGAGCGTTTAACAAAGCCTTTAATTCGTAAAGGAAATGAATTCGTGGAAGCAACTTGGGACGAGGCACTGAAATTAATTGCTTCAAAACTAACAGATATTAAGGAACAACAGGGGCCTGATGCCATTGGTTACATTGCTTCGTCCAAATGTTCAAATGAGGAGAATTTCCTATTCCAAAAGTTTGCTCGCGCTATTATGGGAACAAACAACGTAGATAATTGTTCTAGATATTGTCAATCTCCTGCAACAGCAGGACTTTTACGTACAGTCGGAATCGGAGGAGATGCTGGAACAATAAAAGACATTGAAAAATCAGGGCTGGTCATTGTAATTGGTGCAAATCCAGCTGAATCCCATCCTGTTCTTGCAACTCGTATTAAACGAGCTCATAAGCTTCATGGACAGAAACTCATCGTTGCAGATTTGCGGGAGAACGAATTAGCAGAACGCTCTGATCTATTTATTCATCCTAAGCCTAGTTCGGATCTGATATGGTTGTCAGCTGTAACAAAATACATTTTAGATCAGGGATGGGAAGACAAAGAATTCTTAAAAAAACGGGTAAATGGTCTTGATGAGTATATTCAATCTTTAAATAAATACACACTAGATTATGCCGCAAAAACAACAGGATTAACAAAGGACGAACTCATTAAGGTAGCAATAATGATCCATGAATCCAAGTCAGCTTGTATACTATGGGCTATGGGCGTTACGCAGCATAAAGGAGCAACGGATACTAGTACAGCAATCTCAAATCTTCTTTTAATCACAGGGAATTATGGCCGAGCAGGAGCAGGTGCTTTCCCTCTTAGAGGACATAATAATGTTCAAGGAGCTTGTGATTTCGGGACAATGCCTGCATGGCTTCCTGGATATGAGCCTATTCAAGACGAGCAGGCTAGAAAGCGTTATGAAAAGGCGTGGGGGGTTACTTTGCCAAAAGAGCCTGGAATGGATAATCATCAAATGCTCGATGGTGTTAAGGAAGGAAAGCTAAAGGCTTTGTATTTATTCGGTGAAGACATGGCATTGGTGGATTCCAACATAAATTTTGTAGATTCTATGCTCGAGAGTCTGGAGTTTTTTGTTGTCCAGGATGTGTTCTTCAGTAAAACAGCACAATTTGCTGATGTTATTTTACCTGCGGCCCCGAGCTTGGAGAAAGACGGTACGTTTGTAAATACAGAACGCCGAATTCAAAGGTTTTACCGAGTCCTTGAACCACTTGGAGACTCAAAACCAGATTGGCTTATATTCCAAGAGCTTGCTAATCATCTTGGAGCGAACTGGAATTATCAACATCCGAGCGAAATTATGGATGAAGCAGCGAGTCTTGCTACCTATTTTGCTGGTGTGAGTTATAAAAGACTAGAAGGATTTAATAGTCAGATTTGGCCGGTTGCCAAAGATGGTACAGATACGCCTATCCTTTTCAAAGAAAGGTTCGCTTTTGCAGATGGCAAGGCACGACTCATTCCAGTGGACTGGACGCCTCCTTTTGAAGCAGGAGAGGAATATGATTTACACCTAAATAACGGTCGATTGCTAGAACATTTCCATGAAGGAAATATGACGTACAAATCTGAAGGGCTTACACATAAAGTTCCACACCCTTGGCTTGAAGTTTCACTGGAACTTGCAGAGGAACGAGGAATTGAAGATGGTACGTTAGTGCGTTTAGCGTCTCCTTATGGTCAGGTCAAAGTAAGAGCAATTGTCACGAACCGTGTAACAGGAAAGGAATTGTATTTGACGATGAATACACGGGAAGATGAGGAAGCTGTTAACCGCCTAACAAGTAGCTATCATGATCTAGTTACCCATACACCGAACTATAAAGAAATGAGTGTCAAAATGGAAATTTTAGAAGAAAAAGGTGAATCTCCGTTACCAAAGGTAAATTATCGATTTGGCAATCGTATGCCGCAAATCAGTGTCAGAGTGGAAGAAAAGTGGAAACGGGATGATTTTACTCCAATAACAGAGTTATTCAAAATAGGAGGAGACGAATTTGGCGAAAGCGATCAAGCAAATTAAAAAAGAGATTCCCACTCCTGAGCAGGAACAATCACAAGCGATTACAGATATTATAGCCGCCTTAGCAAATAATCGAGAAGCCATCATGTCAACAATTGGAATTATAAAACATTTCCACGATATGGGCATCTTAGATGCTCTGAATGGGTTGCTTGAAAAACGTACGGATGTAGGAGTAATTGCAATTCAGCAAATTAATCAGCCAAGCATGCATAATACGATCAAAAATGGAATGAATACTTTCAAATTCCTTGGTCAATTGAACCCTGATCAATTACAAATTATTCTAAACGGAGTTAGTCGAGGGTTTGAGAAATTTGGAGAAAAGATTGATAAAAATGAAAAAGCAAGCTTGTGGAAGCTTGGAACCAGTATTCAAAATGAAGAAGTAAGGAAATCACTCGTTACGATGTTAGGGTTTTTAGAGGGAATGGGAGAAGTATTTCAGGGGGATAAGCGAGAGATGCATTAAAAAGGAGAATGTGTAAATTGGAAAAAGGAAGTATTAGGATAGATGGGATACAGAATGAGCAAGATAGTAATAAAATCCTTCAGGCACTGCATACAGTATGGGGGATAAGAGAAGCAGAAGTAAGTTTAGTAAACAAAACGGCTACGTTTAGCTATGATGAGAAAGCTGCCTCACGTGCAGATTTTCTTCAGGCTGTTAAAGATACAGGATTTCACATTCAGGATTAGGCTTTTTTGTAGAAGAAATAAGGAATAAGTTGAGGAGGGGGCAATAGGATGAGAGTATGTGAAGTTTGTGGTTCTGAAGAGAAAAGGGAACGAGAGGGTAATGAACCGACTGGAACAAGAATGCTTCATGTATGTGAAAACTGTAGAACGGATCGCAAGTTCCCGTCTTTGGAGAATGAGGAATTGCTGTAAATAACTGAAAAGGTAACATAAAAGGGATAAAACCTTCTATGCTACCTTTTCAAACATTGTTTCTCATCTGTAGGTTATGTCTTTAGGTAAGTAAAGCTTTCTCGTAAACATCTATTTTTGTGTCACTATTTGCCGAATGGTCGATATCCTTTGTCGAATCGCCGATATATTTGAAATTGCGCTGATATATTGTGAGAAAAGGTTGATATATTCAGAGAATCGCTGATAAAATTTCATTTACCAAGTTATACGATGTGTCATAGCTACAGAAAAGATATTCAATCACATCTAAGTGACTATAATTTCCTATTGAGGTTAATCATTTAAAGTATTATAATGAGTGCATAAGAAATCATTGATATTAGGTAATGGCAAATTGCCTTAATGTCCTGTTTTTTTATGTTTACTATATGTGATAAGAGGAATCGCTAGCAGATAAAACTGCTTAGTAATTAGCTCACCATAAAATAGACTGTGTATCCGTACGTACACATTTTATTTTATGGTGAGCTTTTTTGGTTTGTAAAAAGGAGCGTTATCATGCTGAGAATAGTTCGAGTAAAATGAGCACCACTAAATAGAACAGATTTTTAAAGTCTCTACTACTTGCAATACGCAACATATATCCGTTATTTCATGATACTTGCTGATAATAATTCAATATCAACAGTACCCATATATGTATAGAGAAAATTTAACAAATCTATTTGATCTGTTTTCTGTAGTAATTCATTGACCATAATGAAGATAAAATCATTAACTAAAAAAGGACTGATAGGTATGTTGACCCATGAAAAAATTATGAACGCTCTAAAACATGTTCAAGATCCCGAGCTTCATAAAAGTATTGTGGATTTAAACATGGTACGAAATATTCAGGTTGATGGCACTCATGTTCAATTGGAAGTTGTTTTGACAATTCAAGGTTGTCCATTAAAAGCAAAAATTAAAGAAGATGTTGAAAGCTCGCTTCACAACATTGGTGCTTCTAGTGTTGCGCTAACTTTCGGTTCTATGACAGCAGAAGAGCGTGCTGCATTGACACAAATGTTGAAGAAAAGCTCTACAACAAAGACAGGGATGCCTAGCATGTTGCGACCTGATTCAGGTGTACAATTTATTACTGTGACAAGTGGAAAAGGTGGCGTGGGAAAATCCACGGTTACTGTTAATCTAGCTATTGCTTTGACACGTTTAGGGAAAAAGGTTGGGATTTTAGACGCAGACATATACGGATTTAGTATTCCTGCGATGATGGGAGTGATACAAAAGCCAACTATGATTGATCAGACAGTAATCCCAATTACCAGCCATGGCGTTAAAATCATGTCAATGGGATTTTTTACAGATAATAACAATCCGGTGATGTGGCGAGGACCGATGCTCAATAAATGGATTCAAAACTTTCTTGCAAACACGCATTGGGGAGAACTAGATTATCTTCTTCTTGATTTACCACCTGGCACAGGAGACGTAGCGATTGATGTAGCCGCGATGATTCCTCAAGCGAAGGAAATTATCATCACAACTCCTCATAACGTTGCCTCTTTTGTTGCTTCAAGAGCGGGTGCGATGGCGAAATATACGAAACACGAAATTTTAGGGATCGTCGAAAATATGGCATATTATGAAGAGCAAGACGGCTCAAGAAACTATCTTTTTGGAAAAGGTGGCGGTGATATGCTAGCCGAACAGTTACAATCCGAAGTGATTGCAAGAATTCCTTTTGCCAAACGTGAGGAAAACAAAGATTCAAATATATATGATGAAGATTCGCTTGCTGGGGAGATGTTTACATCTTTAGCTGAAGACCTTATTTATAGAGAATAAAAATAGAATGAGAACAAAGCTTGTTCATTCATTTTAACAGAGAAAAATATAGAACTTTTCATGAAAAACATAATTTAAAGGATGAGGCGCCATATGAAACCGGTAGTAGGAAAAAGAGGGATTCTTAAATTCGCGGATGGCTCCATGAAAGAAGCTGAAGATATAGTTGTTACAGAATTTCCTGTGACAGTAAAAATTAATGGACAAGAATTTGTTACGATGGTTTGTACACCAGAGTACATTGAAGATATGGTTATCGGATACTTAGCATCTGAAGGAGTTATACGGAAATATGAAGATATAAAAGAAATTTGGATTCAGGACAAAGAAGGATATGTGCACGTGAAAATCGATAAATTGAATCCTTATTATCAAAATTTCCAGAATAAGCGTTATGTTACATCATGTTGTGGGATGAGTAGACAAGGGTTTGTTTTCATTAATGATGCATTAACGGCTAAGAAAATGAATGAAATACGAGTCAAAATCTCTCCAGATGAATGCATTCATTTCATGAATCAGTTACAAGGCTCAGCTACTATTTTCAAAGATACTGGAGGAGTTCATAATGCTGCCTTATGTGATGTAAATGGTTTTATGCTAAGTCGGATGGATATAGGAAGACATAATGCTTTGGATAAAATATATGGATATTGTTTGAAAAATAACATCTCGATTGGAAATAAAATCATTGTGTTTAGCGGGCGTATATCTTCAGAAATTTTATTGAAAGTAGCGAAAATTGGGTGTGAGATCGTTCTTTCGAAATCTGCTCCTACTGAATTGGCATTAGAGTTAGCAGAAGACTTAGGGATTACAACAGTAGGGTTTATTCGAAACCAATCTTTCAATATTTACACATGTCCAGAACGAATTCAAAAATACAGTAAAACATAAGATGAATTTAATGGTAGTTGGTCGTTTGCCTTAGAAGGGAGAGAGAAATATGGAAAATGGTATATTAGATAAATTGCAACGCCCCTTGAGAGATCTTCGTTTATCTGTGACAGATCGTTGTAATTTCCGCTGTCGTTATTGTATGCCGGAAGAAATATTTGGGGCGGATTATCCTTTTTTGTCTTCTGATAAAATTTTGCCTTTTGATGAAATGGAACGATTAACCCGTATATTTGTTTCCTTAGGTGTCAAAAAAATACGGATTACTGGAGGAGAGCCCCTATTACGCAAGGATCTTCCGGAACTTATTCATCGCTTGAAATCAATTAACGGAGTAGAGGATATTGCTATAACGACGAATGGATCGCTTCTAAAAAAATTCGCCCCTGCGCTGTTTGATGCAGGGTTAAGACGGGTGACAGTTAGTCTTGATTCTTTAGATGATCAACGTTTCAATCAATTAAATGGCAATAAAAGCAAAGTTACAAGGGTTTTAGAAGGCATTGAATCGGCTTCTCATGCAGGACTAAAAGTAAAAGTGAATATGGTTGTTCAAAAAGGGAAGAACGATCAAGATATTATTGCGATGGCGAAATATTTTAAAGAGCATAAACATACGCTTCGTTTTATTGAGTATATGGATGTAGGGAACTCTAATGGCTGGAGAATGACAGAAGTAATGACGAAACAAGAGATTTTAAAGCAAATTGGAGCAATTATGCCACTTGAACAAATTGAGCCAAATTATGAAGGAGAGGTAGCAACTCGATATCGTTATATAGGTAGTGAGCAAGAAATTGGAATTATTTCATCTGTAACGGATTCTTTTTGTTCAACCTGTTCAAGGGCTCGTGTTTCTGCTGAAGGGAAATTATATACATGTTTATTTGCATCAAAGGGGTATGATCTTCGTCATTTGCTTCGTTCAGGGGAGTCGGATGATGTGATTACTCACATGATTACCGATATTTGGAATCATCGTGGTGACCGCTATTCTGATGAAAGAGCAAATGGTAACCATTCCATAAACCGATCAAAAGTAGAGATGTCTCATATTGGTGGTTAACATGATTACCTTTATGAAGGAGAACGATTCGCTTCCATGGTTGGAATGAATGAAAAAATGAAAATTTGATTAGAAATAAAATATTGGTAGAGAAAAAGTATGAATCTAATTAACACGTAGATTATCAAAGATTACATACATGAATGATATACATGGTTGATGTATGTAATCTTTGAAAGAAAGGAAGAGAGGTCGTTGACTGAGCGTTATTCACGACAGCAGATGTTCAAACAAATAGGTTTTGAAGGGCAAGAAAAAATCAAACATAAGCATGTACTAATCGTAGGGGCTGGAGCATTGGGCAGTGCTGGCGCTGAAGCTTTTGTAAGAGCAGGTATTGGAAAATTAACGATTATTGATCGTGATTATGTTGAATGGAGCAATTTGCAACGTCAACAACTATATACTGAAAAAGATGCGAATGATAAGATCCCAAAAGCAATTGCTGCCAAAAAGCATTTGGAACAAATAAATTCAGAAGTTGAAATTGAAGCACTTGTGATGGATGCGGGGTCTGATAATTTAGAAAGTTTGCTAGATCGTGTTGATATTATTATCGATGGTACAGATAATTTTGATATTCGATTTATTGTAAATGATCTTTCACATAAGTATAACATTCCATGGATTTATGGTTCATGCGTAGGAAGTTATGGAGCCACTTATACAGTTATTCCTGGAAGAATGCCATGTTTGAATTGTATCTTGAAAAGAGTTCCTACTGGAGGTGCAACGTGCGATACAGCAGGAATTATTAGTCCGGCTGTTCAAATTGTTTCTGCTTATCAAGTAACAGAAGCATTCAAAATTCTTGTAGAAGATTTTGCAGCATTAAGGAATACATTTTTGACATTTGATGTATGGAGTAACCAGTACCACTCTATCCATGTAGATAAAATAAAAACAGAAGGTTGTCCATCTTGTGGAACATTTAGAACATATCCATATTTATCGTACGAAAATCAAACAAAGACAGAAGTATTATGTGGGAGAAATACAGTTCAAATTAGACCTACTAAAAGTATCGAATATAGTTTTGATCAAGTAGAGAAATCATTAAAAGCTTACGGTACAGTCACGAAAAATCCGTATTTATTATCTTGTCAGCTTCAAGACTATCGGATGGTTATATTTCGGGATGGACGTGTTTTTATTCATGGAACAAACAACATCCAGCTTGCTAAAAATCTTTATTATCGCCTATTAGGTTAATAAGAGGAGTGAGAATGATGATAACAAAACGAATCCCTATTGCTGTAGGCGAATGTGTTCATAAAGTAATGGAATATGCCAAAAATGGCATGAAGGAAATGATACCGCTTGAATTCGCCTATGGTCGTTTCTTAGCGGAAGACTTAATAGCTGATCACAATGTTCCTTGGTTTGATCGTTCTCCATATGATGGGTTTGCTGTAAGAGCAGAAGATACCGAAAAAGCTTGTTCTGATCAGCCAATAGCATTAAAAGTGGTAGGAGAAATCGGTGCAGGTACAGTTTTTCATGGACAAGTTGGGGCATTTGAAGCGGTTCGTATTATGACGGGTGCTCCAATTCCAAGAGGATGTGATGCGGTTGTCATGCTTGAATTAGTGAAAGAATATACAAAGGGTAATCGAAAGTTTATTGAGATGAAGCGGTCTCTTAATAAAGGTGATAACATCTCCTTTGCAGGTGAAGATGCAAAAAAAGGAACAGTTTTAGTGAAAAAAGGGACTTATATCAATCCGGGTATTTCAGCGCTATTAGCAACATTCGGATACAATCAGGTACCTGTTGCTAAAAAGCCTGTTGTGGGAGTCTTAGCGACTGGAAGTGAACTTCTTGACGTAAGTGAACCACTAGCGCTAGGAAAAATTCGAAATAGCAATTCGTACATGATTCTGGCCCAAATTGAAAGAGCTGGAGGAAATGTTAAATATCTCGGAAAATTAAGTGATGAATTTGATAGCTGTTTTGCTGCTGTCAAAAACTCTTTATCCGAAGTAGATATACTCATTACAACAGGCGGCGTGTCAGTAGGAGACTATGACTATTTACCAGCTATCTATGAAAAGTTAGGAGCATCGGTTCTTTTTAACAAAGTAGCGATGAGGCCGGGCAGTGTAACAACAGTAGCTCAATTGAACGGGAAACTATTATTTGGTTTATCTGGAAATCCGTCTGCTTGTTACGTAGGATGTGAATTATTTGTTCGTCCTGTTATTCGTACGTACTTATTCAATGACAAACCACATCTGAAAAGAGAAAGCGCATATTTAGGAGAGGATTTTGTAAAACCTAATCCATTTACTCGATTTGTAAGAGGAACTCTTTCCTATAATAAGGGCCAGTTAATCGTTTCTCCTTCAGGTTTTAATAAATCTGGCGCTGTTTCCTCTTTAGCTAGAGCAGATGCATTTATTGTTCTACCAGGAGGCTCAAGAGGGTATAAAAAGGGAATGGTTGTTGATGTGTTGCTATTAGAAGATGTACAAGGAAGTGAATGGCCTTGGGAAAACATTGTTCCATCCTATAGATCATAGGGTTTCAAAATAGTGGCAAAACAACATGAATGGAAGAAGTGGTGAAAACAGGTGAAACAAGAGTTATTTAAAATTGTACATGACACGATATCTGTAGAAGAAGTAACAAATCAAGTTTCAAGAAGAGAAGCTGGTGCAATTACAATTTTTGTTGGAACTGTGAGGGAAATTACAAAAGGGAAGAGAACATTATCTCTTGAGTATCAAGCATACGAATCAATGGCAGTAAAAATGCTGAGCCAAATCGGGAAAGAAATTAAGGGGAAATGGCCGGATACACAGGTCGCTATAACGCATAGAATAGGTAAATTAGAAATAACAGATATTGCTGTCGTTATCGCGGTTTCCTCCCCGCATCGTAAAGCGGCGTACCAAGCAAATGAATATGCCATTGAACGAATTAAACAAATTGTGCCTATTTGGAAAAAAGAATTTTGGGAAGACGGAACGATGTGGATTGGAGATCAATTAGAGACCACTAAATATCCAGAAGGACAACCAGGCAAGGAGGAATAAGAAGTGATTACGGTTTTATTTTTTGCAGGAATGCGTGAAGAAATTGGCTTAGATGAATTAAAGGTAGTCGAAGCGGAGAATATGACGATTCATCAACTAAAACAATATCTTCAAAATAAGTATTCTCTTTCATCTTTTAATCAAGTTATGACAGCTATCAACGAAAGCTTTGTAGCAGATGATGAAACGATAAAAAATGAAGATATCATTGCATTTATCCCTCCGGTAAGCGGGGGATAAGACGGGGACTTCTTTATTAGCTATTAGAAGAATTTGTTGTTGAGGTTAAATGTTTAAAGTATTATAATGAAAATATAAACGCAAATATGAAAAAAATCATTGATGTTGGGTAACGACAAATTGCTTTAACATCCTGTTTCTTTTCATTATACGTGGTGAGAAGGATTGCTAGTAGGATCAAACTGCTTAGTTATTAGCCCGCCATAAAATAGAACGTGTATTTCAATTATACACTCTATTTTATGGCGGGCTTTTTTGATTTCTTTAAAAAGGAGAATGAACAATGGGAGGAACAGTACGAGTAAGAATTAATGGGCAGCAACATGAAGTAAAAGAAGGGACTCGAATTCTTGATTATCTTTTAGAACAAGGAGTGGAACATCCACACATCTGTTATTCAGAAGTTTTAGGTCCCGTTCAAACTTGTGATACATGTATGTGTGAAATCGATGGCAAAATTCTGAGAGCGTGTTCGACAGAATTTGAAGAAGGCATGAATATTTTAACTTCCTCAGAAAGAGCCAAAAATGCACAAACAGAAGCAATGGATCGCATTTTAGAGAATCACTTACTATATTGTACCGTTTGTGATAATAACAATGGAAATTGTCGTGTTCATAACACAGCAGAACTGTTAGAAATTGAACATCAAACTCGTCCATTTAGGGAAAAAGGATACGAGGTGGATATGTCGCATCCTTTTTACAGATATGATCCAGATCAATGTATCCTTTGTGGACGTTGCGTAGAAGTATGTCAAGATTTACAAGTAAATGAGACCTTATCGATTGATTGGGAGCGTGAAATTCCACGTGTCGTGTGGGATGATGGTAAGTCTATCAACGAATCGTCTTGTGTATCTTGCGGACAGTGTGCCACAGTTTGTCCATGTAATGCATTAATGGAAAAATCAATGTTAGGTGAAGCGGGGCTTATGACCGCGATTCCAAAGGACTTACTAAACCCTATGGTTGACCTTATTAAAGAAGTCGAACCGGATTATAAAACAATTTTTGCATTATCAGAAGTGGAAGCAGCTGCTCGTGATAAACGTACGAAAAAGACAAAAACAGTTTGTACATTTTGCGGTGTAGGATGTTCGTTTGAAGTATGGACAAAAGGACGCAAGATTTTAAAAGTTGAACCAACTGAAAATAGTCCTGTAAACAGTGTTTCAACATGTGTGAAAGGGAAATTCGGATGGGGCTTTGTGAATAGTGAACAACGTCTTACGACTCCTTTAATTCGAAAAGGAGAAGCATTTGTTCCTGCTACTTGGGAGGAAGCACTTACATTAATCGCGGAAAAAATGGGTTCCATTAAAGAAACGTTTGGAGGAGATGCGATTGGCTTTGTAAGTTCATCGAAGACAACAAACGAAGAATCATACCTGATGCAAAAATTAGCTCGTCAAGTGTTTGGTACAAATAACGTGGATAACTGTTCTCGCTACTGTCAATCTCCTGCAACAGATGGATTACTGGCCACTGTTGGGTATGGAGGAGATTCAGGTACCATTCGAGATATTGAAAAGGCAGGTCTTGTTATCACGGTTGGTGCGAACCCAACTGAAGGGCATCCTGTTTTAGCGACACGGGTGAAGCGTGCGAAGAAACTACGTGGACAAAAATTGATTGTGTCAGATCTTCGTAAGCATGAACTGGCAGAGCGTTCTGATTTATTTTTACATCCGAAACAAGGAACGGATTTCGTTTGGTTAACTGCTATTGCGAAATATATAATTGATCAAGGTTGGCACGATGAAGCATTTATTAAAGCTCGTGTAAATAATTACAAAGAGTATATAAAGCTTCTTAAAAAATATACACTCGACTACGCAGTCGAAGTGACAGGTCTTCCAAAAGAACAACTAATGAAGACAGCTAAAATGATTCATGAAGCAGATGGAACATGTATTTTATGGGGAATGGGTGTGACTCAAAATGTCGCAGGTTCTCATACGTCAGGTGCGATTGCTAATCTTCTACTCGTAACAGGTAATTTCGGTCGTACTGGAGCAGGAGCATTTCCACTTCGTGGTCATAACAATGTGCAAGGTTCATGTGATATGGGGTCTCTGCCACAGTGGCTCGCAGGAAATCAGCGTTTAACAGACAGCGCAGCACGCGCTAAGTTTGAAAAAGCTTATGGCGTAAAAATTTCTGAAAAACCAGGACTTACGAACATTGATATGTTAAAGGCATCAGAAGAAGGAAAACTAAAAGCGATGTATCTTATGGGGGAAGACATGGCATGGGTAGATTCAAACGCCAATCATGTGCATGAAACGCTTAGTAAGTTAGAGTTCTTTGTTGTACAGGATGTGTTCTTAACAAAAACAGCGCAGTTTGCGGATGTTGTGTTACCGGCAGCTCCATCTCTTGAAAAAGATGGAACATTCACCAATACAGAACGACGTATTCAACGTCTATATCAGGCACTTGAGCCACTAGAGGAATCAAAACCAGACTGGTGGATTATTCAACAAATTGCTAAATATATGGGATTGGATTGGGGCTATAAACATCCAAGCGAAATCATGGACGAAATTTCTAATCTTTGTCCGACTTTTGCGGGAGTATCATACGAGAGACTTGAAGGATGGAATAGTTTAATATGGCCGGTACAAAAAGATGGCACAGATGAGCCACTTCTTTATACAGAGCGGTTCAATTTCCCTGATGGAAAGGCGCGTTTTTCTCTTACAGAATATATTCCGCCTATTGAATTTGCGCAAGATTTTGATCTTACATTGAACAATGGACGACTTTTAGAACATTTCCACGTTGGAAATATGACAAATAAATCAAAAGGTCTTCAATATAAATTACCTGAAGTGTTTGTGGAAGTCTCACCTGAACTTGCTAGGGAACGGAAGGTGGAAGATGGATCATTAGTACGCCTTATTTCTCCATATGGTGCGATTAAGCTTCGTGCAGTTGTAACCGATCGAGTTCAGGGTAAAGAATTGTATGTTCCTATGCACTCAGTAAGTCATGAAAATGCGATTAATCTTTTAACTGGAAGTGTTGGAGACGTTCGGACACAGACTCCAGCCTATAAACAGAGCAAAGTAAAAATGGAGGTAGTACCAGCGAAAGGACGCAGACCGCTTCCGATGTATAATCCTCGTTACGCAAAACGTAATCCTCAGCTAGGTGTCCAAGTGGAACGCAAATGGGCACGCAAAGATTACGAAGCAATTGCGGATTTGAATATATCAGGAGGTAAAAAATAATGGCAAAGCCAATTACGAAGATAGATGAGCCAATCCTTACCGAAAAGGAAAAACAAGATCAATCACTGAAAGAGGTTTTACAAGACTTATCCCAAAATGCTGATGGGATTAAAGAGACTATGCAACTTCTCCAAGAACTCCACGAAAGTGGAATTCTTGGGGCAATTAACAATCTCGTTGAAGCAAAAGAACAAGTAGCCAAAATAGCAGTAGGACAAATGTTACGTCCCCCTGTAACAAATGCTATTAATAATGCGATGGCTGCAGGTGGACTATTAACAGAAATGAACCCTGAAACAACAAAAAAATTGGTGGGAGGCCTATCAAAAGGTCTTCAAAAAGCAGAGGAAGGGTTACAGACGAATAAAAAAGTTAGTGTTTTTGATTTAGTAAAATTAATGAGAGATCCTGATGTGAATCGTGTTCTGAAATTTTCTATTGATTTATTAAAAGGCTTAGGTGAAGGACTAAAGGATTAGCCTCAGTAGGGGACTCATAATTAGAAACAACAATTTAGTAGCCAGGATAGAAAGTTCATAATTGGCTCTATACGGCTCTTAGATTGTGATTCAAGAATTTTTCTTCATCTGTTTTCGGTAATTTCTGGATACAGATGAGGGAAAGTTTTAATCTTTGTTTTTAATGATGTATTTTTCTAAAGTTCATATTTATGGACTATATTATTTAGGGTTCTGTGAGTATGTTCTTTCACCGAATCCATTCCATACTTATTCTTTCTAATATTATTCTTTTTATACATGGTGTAAAAAATGGAAATAAAAAATAGATTAAGTTGTCTTTGGGGGAAATTCCATTCAAAGCGAAAGGGGATAATAAAGATGGAGGATACTGATGTTTGGAACGGATAAGCTAAAAAAGGGGAAGTGGCTGATAAAACTATATCAAACGATATTGAATGCAGCATTGATTTTTCTTAGCTTTATGCTTGCTTATTTTCTTTTTAGAGAACTTTATTACATTGTAAAAGATATTTTCTGGGGTAATGGGAATATTCATGAGATTTTTGGTAAAATACTAATATTTTTCTTATATTTCGCTTTTATTTCTATGATTGTACGATATTTCAAAGAAGATTACCATTTTCCATTACGATACCTTCTATACATTGGGATTACAGCTACAATTCGATTTATTATAGTAAATAACGGAGAACCAATTCAAAATTTCTGGTTATCTATAGTAATTTTTGTACTTACAATAAGTTATATAATTTTACCTACTACAGAAGCTAAAAAAGATTAAAGGATTAGATAGGAGAAATGAAATGAAAAAAAATGTGGAACATCAATTCAATATGTTACTTCGTGAAATACGTAAAGAATATGTTGGAAATGGGCCAAAAGAAATTACGACTCGTTTTGTAGGCCCTTGGGCTATTAGTGAGATGAAAGGCAATCTGACGAATGTGGAACATTTTATGATGGGTTCAACGGAAGGAAAACGAGTCGTTCATGAGGCACGAACGAAGTTAGTAAAACAGATTTACAAGAATCCTGTGGTTTTGAAAAAAATTGAGGAAATAACAGAAGCAAAAGTTGTGAATATCTTTACAGATATTGATATAGAAACTGATACAGCAATGACTATTTATGTATTTGACAAAACTATTCATAGAGAATGATTATCTATCATTTTGAATAACAATGGACTTATATCTTAGAATGGAAATGATAAGGCTAGGGTTTACATATGAAACCCTAGCCTTTGAAGACTCTTTAAAGATTATAACAATTAAACAATCATATAAAGATATAAAAAAGAAGGAGGAGCAGTAATGGATATCAAAAAAATGTTAGAGATGATAAAGGTAACAGAGGTTGATACAGAATTACTTATTTCCAAAATACACAGAAATCTCATAAACCTTTATAACAAAAAAGATATCGGAGATTACACTGAAATTTTAAACGATATGTTAGTATTAGCGGTTCATCTTAAATTTGATATGGTTTTAAAATATTTTGGTGCAGCTCCAATTGTTGCTGCGGATGAAAGAATTCAATTTCAGGAAATATTTAAGTGTCTAGGAACAAGAAACAACAATAAAGATTGGTTTTTAAATTTATTTTCTCTATTTTTAGGAATAGCTATTGTTTTTAAATTTGATACAAGTGAAATGGAAAGGAATTTCTGCGAAAAGAGAAGAAGTTGATGTTTTTTCTTTTGTTAAGAATCATGCATTTGCGAATATCCCCGGACTATGACCAAAACAGGAGAATCACCCACCTCAAGCTTGTGTAGAGGTAGGTGGGGATAGTTCAATTGAATAAGTGTATGCACCTGCATGCTATGAAGTAAAACCTTGCGTTTTTGTAACATCTTTCATTCGATAATTCCATTTTCTAGAATTCTTAGAGTGGGTGTTACTTTAACACTTGCTTCTGAGAACGTATTGGGCCATTCATTTTCAATTTCTTTCCATTGTTTATATTGAAAGGCACGTGCATAATCGCCAAACCCGAATGGATCAAGCTTCTGTCTTTGGACCTTATGGATTAAGTCATTGAAATCTTTCTCTAGCTTTTTCGTAATAAGTGCAGTTAGTTTCTCCACATCTTTTTTCATGTCTATATCAAATGTACGCTCTGCGATGGAAGCCTTGAGTTTCATTTTCATATCAAAAACAAAATGATTTCCATTATAGCGAGTTGAAATATCCCTGTTTATATCAAGAACATTTATCGTTACAAAGTCCTTTCCTTTTGTATTCCGAAGAGAACTATGGGTTGCAACTGGTGCAGAAGGTATATGTATTGTAAGGGAAACGGGCGGGATTGCCTCCTTTTGCAGCATAAGAAGCAGGGCGCTTTCAGTACGATTTAAAGACATCTTATAGATTCCTCGGCGAGTTAAAAGCGCAGAACCAGTGACTACGAGTTCCCTCTTTCCTTTTTCTACCTCTGAGATTGCAGGTGTTATCCCCTTATTAAAAGTTTGTCGATGGAATTCATGAAAAGTAGTAAAAACTGTGCGATTATATAGTTTGTTTGTATTAATCAAATCAGTCAAGTATTCAGGAAGTGGCGGCTTATCTTTAAAGACATTATATATAATAGAAGAAATGGGTCCTTTCACAGCAACAAGACGCATATTTCCTGTGTTTTTTGGATCACGATACCATACATCAAGGTAAGGCATAGCTCCTTCCTTTTCTAAAAAATTTTGGCTGAATAAGATGAGTTGTAATTTTTCAGTAGAAACTAAGCCGTTACTTGAGCTATTAAACATTTCTTTCGCTTCCCTTGGTGTATTCACTCGCGATTCATGTACTTCATACTTTTTCTCAACATCTTCATTAAAATTAGGGATTAAATTGTAAACTGTCAATTTTCCTTTTTTATTCGTATCAAACCCGTAAATTAATGATATAGATTGTTTTTCCAAGTCTAGTCGGTCCATGCAGCCTGTCAGAAGGGTTAACAGAAAGCAGGTCAAGATGAACTTCATGAACTGTATCATTTACTTCTCCTCCTTTGCCACCGTTGACAAACTGTTATGTATAAGAGAAAGACAACAGGAAATATAAAAGAAAAGAAATAACTAGTTCTTCCCCATAATTCCCTTAACGCATCTATTTGGTAAGAAGAAGGTGTGTAGAAGAAAAAAATGAAAACACATGCGGATAGTAAGATCCAAATAGGCAACGGTCCCCCTTTTTTATTAAATAATTCATTTATTCCATCCGTAGCAGTAAAAATGTAGGGAATACAAGAATCAAAGATAACAAAGAGATAGAACGACAAAAAAATAATTTCAAATCGTTCGAGAAATGAAAAGTGAAATGGTGTAACAAGAGAAAGTGTTGGCCATAAAAATTTTGTTATCCCATCCGGGCTAAAATAAACGAAACAAACGAGAGTGACTTGAAGATAAATGAACAACGTAATTACATTGGCGATGAAAATGCCTTTTCCTGCAGATTGTTTGTTATTCAGATAAGGATAGAGGACAAATGCAAATTCAAATCCGAGAAAGGCAATTATGGTTGATTTTACCGTATTAAAAATCGGCAGCCACCCTTCCTTTAAAAGCGGGAGAAGATAGATCCAATGGCTATCTTTCAGCGGAATAAATAATAAGAGTGGCATCCAAAGCGTAAAGAAGAAATGAAAGACTGCATAGCGACTTATGATCCGCACTCCTCCGTGAGTTAACATATACATTGGAATAGCTAATAAAAGCATAATTAAATAACCTGGAGTTCTAGGTAAAATCCAAATATGAACCACCAATAAGAGAGAAAAAACCAAGGAAACAGCTGCGAGCAGAGAATATAGAATCCAGAGAATCATCCCTAATTTTCCTAGCCATTTCCCTAAATAACGAGTCAGCACATCAAGTAAAGTATCTCCAGGATGCTTTGCCATGATTTGCACAATACATAGACTCACCAACGTAGTGAGTGCCCATCCGATAATAATTGAAATCCACCCGTCTGTGCTTGCTCCTTGGGCTACCTCTCGCGGGAGCGTCAGTACCCCGAATCCAACTTGAACACCGCTAATCGTTAGAATATACTGTAGTAGAGAAATTTCCCGCTTTACACATTTGTTCACTTATGATCCCCCTTTTCTTTCATGTTTCCTTGCTTGTTTCCTTGTTTAGGTCGGAGAGATAGTGGTCGTTTCTTCAGCAGCCGCTGTGGTAAACGAATAAATGCATCTTTCAAATCGGAAATATGCAAGGGAGAAACGGGACTACCATAAGGAACACCGAGTGATTCTAAAGAAAGTAAATGAATAATGATCACTGTCATCCCGACCATAATCCCAATTATGCCGAACATAGAGGCGATAATCATCATGGGAAAACGAAGGAGACGAATTCCTGATGACATTTCCAAATTGGGAATAATGAAAGATGCAATCGCGGTGATGGCTACGACAATCACCATAACATTACTTACAATCCCAGCCTGAACTGCCGCCTGCCCAATCACAATCCCGCCTACAACGCCTATCGTTTGTCCGATGGGACCAGGAAGCCGAATGGCTGCTTCG
Organism: Bacillus pfraonensis; assembly: GCF_050768835.1. Taxonomy (NCBI): domain Bacteria; kingdom Bacillati; phylum Bacillota; class Bacilli; order Caryophanales; family Bacillaceae; genus Bacillus; species Bacillus pfraonensis. The sequence goes on from NZ_JAHCDO010000007.1 coordinate 106,609, forward strand.
CGGAGCATTTCAAGCACCAACTCCATTAATAATGCTTCCAATATAGGGGGAAAAGGAATTTTGGCACGTGATTGCCCAATTGTTAACAGCAATTTGAGCGGAAGAACTTCATAATGAAAGGAAATCATAGCGATATAAAGAGCAGGGGCAAAAATCGCAATAAATAATGCCGTAAGACGAAGCAAACGTATAAATGAAGCGATAGCTGATCTTGCACTGTAATCATCTATGGTTTGAAAAAAGGCTGGAAAAGTCATAGGCCCAATTAATACACCTGGTGAGCGGTCTACAACAATAGCAATTCGACCTTGCAGCAGCTGGTGTGCAGTTGTATCTGGACGCTCAGTTATAGAAAACTGCGGAAATGGGGTGTATGAGTTATCTTCAATAAGACCTTCTAACGTACCAGTACTAAGAATTGTATCAATTTTGATAGATTGGAGACGACATTCCATCTCTTTAAGGGCATCCTCATTTGCAATATCTGCCAGATAAAGCATAGAAACCTTGGCACTTGCTCGTTCTCCAACATTGAAATTTTTGACCTTTAACTCACGATTTGGGATGTAACGACGAATGAGGGCAATATTTTCGCCAGCTATTTCCGTAAAACCTTGGTGTGAGCTTTTCAATGAGGCTTCTGTCGATGGCTCCTGAATATTTCTCTTTGGTCCCCCTTGTGTTTCGAGTTCCAATGCTGTTACCTGACCATCAATAAGTAAAATGCTTTTACCATGTAGAAGAGCCTGTTCAATTTCTGACCATCTCTGAACCTTTTTGATCTGCCCAATGGAAACAGAAGACTTCCAAAAATCTTGCTCATTCCATTCCTGAAATAAGAGGGGGCGAAGAATATCTATATTGATGACAGTTTTATCTACTAATCCCTCCATATACACGAGTGCAGCTCCTTGTCCATTCTTTAATGGAAAGGTTCGCGTAATCAGCTCTGGAATTCCGTCAAATAGCTTGGACAAATGATTTAGATTTATGGAAATAGAAGAAGCAATCATGCTGTTTAATACATTGTCAGCTTGTTTCTGCGTAGAAAAAGATTGTTTCCCTCGTAGCCGTTTATGAAAAGAGTCCATACATTCACCTTTTCCCTTGTTGTGTTTCATATGGTTTATTATGGAGGATTAGGCGAAGACATATACTTTTTTTAGATCATAGAGAAAATGAACGATTGTAAGGAAACTAAATGAAATATTGCAGAAGAGGATGTTCGTGCAAAATGGTAAATGAAATTTTATCGGCGATTTTTCAAATATATCGATCATTTCTCACAATATATCAGCGATTCGACAAAGGATATCGACCATTCGGCAAATAGCGACACAAAAACAAGAATCTGTTGTCTTTTGTTTCACGCATTAATGGGCAGTAAGACTCTCTAAACTAGGTGGGGGATGAAGACCCCCCGCAGATTAAAGTTTCACCTTATTAGAATTGTTCATTACGTGTTCAAGAACTCTAAAAGCACCTTATTAAGATCATCTGCTTGATCAATTGGTGATCCATGGCCACTGTTAGTAAGGGGATATAATTTAGAGCCTCTAATTCGTTGCTGCGTAATCTCAGCGCTTTTGAAAGGAATGAGTTGATCATGAACCCCGTGGAATATCATTGTTGGAACATGAATTTGACTTAAATCTTTTGTTACATCTTCGTTTGCGGCTGCTTGAAGGATTTTAATAAGAGCATAGGAAGCGGATTGCAGTCCGAGGTAGGAAAACCAGTCTAACGTAGCGGAACCTAGATTCCGATTAAAAAACATTAAGGACACATCGCTAAGAAATTTAGGAAGATTCATATACATTTGATGAATAAGGGCATCAGCTTGTTCTTTAGAAACACCGTAAGGGGACTCTTGTTTTTTCACAAAAGAAGGAGAAACAGCATCTATTAGTGCTAATTTTGAAATATGTCTTCCGTTATAGCGAGACATGTATCGAATTGAAAGGGAGCCGCCGACAGAAAAACCAACTAAAGTAGCATTTTCTATTTGAAGGGCGTCTAACACAATCGCAATATCATCAGCTAAACGATCGTAGGAATAACCGGTCCAAGGTTTATCAGATTGTCCATTTCCTCTGATATCCATTGCAATACAACGGAACCCGTGTTGTGGTAATACGTTAAATTGATATTGATACATTTGATGATTTAGTGGCCAACCGTGAACAAAAAAAACAGGCTTGCTGCCAGGGCCAGGGTTAATATCCTGTACAAAAATATGTACATCTTTTTCGACTTTAACAAACATTGCCTCGCCTCCCATTAACTTAATAGTTTCCTATTCTTTAACTCGGTCACCAAATTGTTATTTTGTTATAGCCGTAATAAATTCAGTATAAAATAGTGTAGTTTTTTCTCCAGTTATGACATCAGGTTTTCCTTCGATGTGTAAAGCCCCCGTATTATAAGTATTATATTTCATATTTTTTATGATTACGAAATAACGAGTTAGTCGGATTGCTGTCACAAATGTATAAATGAAGTTAAATTTTCCTACATTATTCGATATTGCTTTGGTTAAACCTAATAGTCGTTTATTATAATAATGTGTGTTAGTAATCATATACTGAAAGTATATGGGGTTGGGGAAGTGTTAAAGTGAAAGAAAACTTTATTTCATTTCAAGAAGAAAAGAAAAATGCCTGCCTCTTTTTATGGGTATTGAGTATTGTATGGGGTATATACGAAATAGTTTATTCTATTATGCTAGGAGATTCTGTACCACTTATAAGATTAGATGTTCAAGTTCCAAAGTTTTTGTATGGGGCTTGCTTAATCGCATGCAGTATGTATCTGATAAAAAGAGAACAGGCATATCGTGTTAAGTACATATGTTTAATAGCTTATATGTTTTCGGAAAGTTTTAATTTGTATTGGTATGCAATTCACAATAAAGTAGCATTTAATGATGGGAATATACTTGAATTTGTTTTTATTTTATTTGTGCCAATTTTTATGAGTAAAAGATATTTACTGTGGCTATTTTTGATTTTAATGGGGAAATATAGTGTATTTTTGGTCCTGGGAAAAAAAGGGGCATTTATGCCGTTGGTTATGTATAGTCTTTTATTATTTGTAACGTATCTCTTATTGAATCGATTTTTACAGTACCTTTCTGCTGTAAACAATGTAATGATAGAAAAACGAGAGTCTGAAAAGCTCGCAGTTATTGGGAGAATGGCTGCGTCTGTTGGACATGAAATTAAAAATCCACTTTCATCATTAAGGGGATTTACACAATTGCAGAAAGAGAAATATATAGAGGATAAAGTGTATGAACAGATGATTGATGAAATTGAGCATATAAACAATATGATCAGTGAACTGATGGTAATGGCAACTTGTAAGCCTTCTACCTACAATAGTTATTTAATAGAAGAAATTGTATCAAATGCGTTGAAAGAAATGAGTGTAGAAATCAAGAGGAAACAGCTGTATCTCACTTATGATGCCGCACCTGATCAAATAAAAATAGATTGTGATCATCGTAAATTAAAAGGAGTATTTCTATACATAATAAAGAACGCAATTGAAGCGATGGAACATGCCGGAACACTTCAGATACATATAAACAAAAGAAATGAAGATGGTGTAATCGTAAGTATTGTAGATAGTGGGTGCGGCGTGCAGGAAGAGAATTTACAGCGTCTAACAGAAGCTTTTTATACGACAAAGAAAAATGGCATAGGTTTAGGGCTGACGGTTGCTTGTAAAATTATCGAAGAACATAATGGGGAAATACATATTACGAGTACAAGAAACGTAGGAACGAAAGTAGATATTATTTTACCTAGAATGCAAGATGAGGTGAAGCATATCTATTGTGAATAGAGGAGTTACTACATGGACAGTGTTTATAAATTAACAAAGGAAGAGATTCGAACGTTAAAGCTGTTTTTAAGTTTATTCTTTACGACTTTTTTTATTTATGATATTGCATATTATTATATTATGCCTAGGCTAGAAGGGGGAGGAGATGGGGCACCAATTCTAGAAAGGGGTTTAGGGATATGGTTGTATATTCTCATGGTTATATTGGTGTTTGTGGGAATATATGTGGCGAAGCGACAGAATCCATATGCTGTGAAATATATTATTTTCATAGGATATAATATATTAGATTTCATTCATAATTTTATCATTTACTATGGAACAGGTTTAGAGTTTGATGCAGGGAATATAGTAGAGGGATTTTTCTTCCTTTTTGCACCACTCTTTGTGAACAAACGCTATTTTTGGTTAGTAACGGGAGGGACAATAGTAAAGTATGCGTTAATGGGATTGGTTGTGAATTCTTTTATTGTTCTTATTCCTATTGTCCTTTGTAGCTTATTTTCCATTATAGGATGGATAATTTTATTGAGGTTCCAATCTTATATACGCACAATTGAAATGATGCATAAGGAATTGCAACAATCGGAGAAGATGACTGTAATTGGAAGAATGGCGACGGTTATCGGGTTTAAAATGCGTAATCCACTAATGCTATTAAAAAGCTTTGTTAGCAAACAACAAGAAAAGTATCCTGAGGACAAAATATATTGTGATATTATGGAGCAAGAAATCGAAAGAATCGATACAATTGCCACCGAACTTGTAGAGCTTGGAATTTCTAAGCCAATGGAATGCGGGAATCATAATATAAAAGACATTCTTTCGTACGTTGTAAGAATTATGGGGCAGCCTGCTTCGGAACGAGGAATTAAAATACATACCATTTATAAAGGTGAGTTACCAAGTATAACATGTAACGAAAAACGTTTAAAACAAGTGTTTTTAAATGTAATAAAAAATGCGATTGAATCAATGCATACGGGTGGGACAATTATAACCCAGGTAGCTGTAAAAGATGCTATGATTATTCGGATTACAGATGAAGGATGCGGCATACCGAAAGACAAAATTCCTAAACTGAGTGAAGCTTTTTATACAACGAAAGATGATGGAACTGGCTTAGGATTAATGGTTACATATAAGATTATTGAAGAACATCAAGGGAAAATACAATTTGAGAGTGAAGTTGGTGTAGGGACTACGGTTGAGATTGTGCTCCCAATTTCGTAATAACAAAAAAAGAGAAAATTCGTCCACTAAACGAATTTTCTCTTTTTTGATGTCATAAGCCTTACATATTATTAGGGTTCTAGTAGTCCTTAAGTTTCCAAGATAGCAATTTGCAAGAAGAAGGATTACTGACAGATTGCTTTAGGATTATATCATATAAAGTATCAAGAAATGATATGCAATATTTCATATTATCGTTTAGAACAACGTAGTCAATTGATAGGTAGATGTTTACGTAGAAAAAAGGAAGCGGTTATCTTTTTAGAAATCGCCAAGTAAGAAAGCTAGCAAAAAGATAGGAGATTCCCATAGCTAAGAAACTATATTTTGCACCCACATACCATGATGAAGATTCATGTAGAATGATGCCCATAATTGCTACCCCAACTAATGCGCCTACTTGCCGATTTACATTTAAAGTAGCCCCCGCTATATTTCCATGTTCACGACCAGCAGCTTGCATAACAGCCGTTGTCATGGCAGGAACAGAGATACCTATTCCAAGGTTGACAATCGCATATATGATTGCTAACAACCAATAAGGTGTGTCTGGTGAAACAAAAATTAAAAAGAATGAGCCTAAGCTTGCAATAAGTAAGGAAATGAGCATCAGTAATTTGGAACCGAAGCGAGGTGCTAGCTTAGCGAATAAGAGATTCCCGATTACAAAGACAGCCATCATTGGTAATAACTCGAGTCCAGCTAGAAAAGGACTAGCGCCTCGCGCATGTTGAAGGAATAAGCCGAACATAAAAATCCCACCAAACAATGCAAAGTTAATTAAAAAACCGACGATATTTGCCGGAGAAAATTGTGAATTACGAAATAATGAAAATGGAATAATTGGTTGCTTTGAATTACGCTCAGCGATGATAAATAAACTAGCAGTTACAATTGTAAAAAGAAACCCTCCCAGTATTTGAGGTGAAGTCCAGCCGTAGGAGGGACCTTCAATTAGACTAAAAGCTAGGATAGCCAAAGTGATCACTCCTAATCCATGGCTGAGAAGATTTAGTTTCATTTGCTGGCGTGGTGAAGCAGAAATAACATAGTAAGCCATGAAGATACCAATGATCCCGATTGGTAGATTGATGATGAAAATACTCCGCCACCCAAAGGAGTTTACGAGTACTCCTCCAATGAAAGGGCCAATTCCTGAAGCGACTGAAACGATAGCAGACCATAGCCCAAACATTTTTGCACGTTGTTTTTCATCAGAATAAGAAGCAGCCAAAAGATTAAGAGAGCTTGGCATAAATAGTGCTGCACCTGCACCTTGAAAAATCCGTGAGATAATAAGAGTATTTCCAGCTGATGCGATAGAGCAGAAAAGTGAAGCAAGAACGAAACAAACGAGTCCAATTATATACATATGTTTCGCACCAAAGCAATTTGCAAGTGACCCACCGATAAGAAGGAAAGATGCAAATGATAAAATGTATCCATCGACAATCCAAGGTGCACTAGAAAGTTCTACATGTAAATGGTCTTGAATGTCAACAATCGCAACATTTACGACAGTCACATCAAGCGTGGCCATAATAAACCCCATTGCGAGCGTAAGTAAAGTGATGATGCTAGAAGGTTTCACTTGTTTTGTTTCTACATGTGCTACTGAGTGTGTACTCATGTCAAAGCCCCCTAATAGATATTTACTAATATTTCCCTAAACACTATAATAAATAAAGTGCTTTATTTATGGAAGTACTGATTTTTTATATAGCTACTTCACTTTTGTATAGTTAAGGGGATGGATACAATGTGCGGAAAAGAAGAGCAAAACATATCAAAGTGTTCCATTGAAAAAACGATGAATGTAATCGGTGGCAAGTGGACGTTTCTCATTTTACGAGACTTATTTTACGGACCGAAGCGATTTGCAGAATTAGAAAAATCACTAATTGGTATTAGTCCAAGAACACTTTCATTACGCTTAAAAGAATTAGAGAATGAAAACATTATAGACCGAACTGTTTATTCAACAATGCCACCTCATGTGGAATATTCTTTATCAGAAAAGGGACAAACACTTCGTTCGATTTTTGATGCGATGAGGGAGTGGGGAGATTTGTGGGGAGTTTTAGATTTAGAACAAGATAAAAAGAAAAGTACATCACTTAGCTAAAAGTGATGTACTTTTCTTTTTATACTGTGGTTAGTTTTGTATCAAGTAAAGGAACAAAATCCTGTATGCTTTCTATAAAATAATCTGGTTGTACAGAGAACTCTGGAGATTGATAGTTTGATAACCATTGGACACCAATTGTGAGTACACCTGCTTGCTTGCCTGCAAGTATATCTGCATCACTATCCCCTATGAATACTGCTTGTTCTTTTGTTATATTCAATGCGTTTAAGACGTGGAAAATTCCTTCAGGATTAGGCTTTGGTTTGATTACATCATCCCCAGTAATAATGTAATCAAATAAGGAATCTAGTTCTAATGCTTCCAAAGAAATATCTAAACTTCTGCGGGCTTTCCCAGTTACGATAGCTAACTGGAATCCCTTTCTCTTTAAATCTAATAAAAGATTGGCTATTTCAATATTTTTATCTACGTACTCATGGTGTTTTTCTTTATACCACTTGTAATATTTTTCAACAGCAGCTTCTTTATTATGTGAAAGTAAGTTGGAATGAATAATCCCAACCTCACTCGGACCAAACATCGAAAGAATATCTGAGTCTGTTAGAATCTTATTGTCAAATTCTTGAAATACATTTTGAAACGAATAATAACATAAAGGCAATGTATCAGCTAATGTTCCATCAAAGTCTAGAATAATTGTACGTAGCATTTTCCCACTCCTTCAAGCATATTTGTTGATGAGTCTTTCTTAATGTTAAGTTAAAATAAGTATAATTGATTGTTTGTTTGTGTGTTATACTTAAAATAACTTAAAAGAACTTAAAAGTAAATAGAATTAGGTGATAAAATGAATCAGGAAGAAAGATTAATAAGAATAACGGAATACTTGAATGGTCATAAAACAATGAGCTTGAAAATGATGTGTGAATTGTTTCGTGTCTCAAGAGATACAGCACGAAGGGATATTGTGAAGCTAACAAATGAAACAGAAATTGTTCGAACGCATGGTGGGGTAGCTTTGCCTTCTTTTCACCACAAAATTTCGGATTACGTAAATCGAGAAGAGAAAGAGGCTGAGTATAAGCAATCTATTGGAAAAACAGCAGCATCTTTCGTGCGAGATAATGAAATTATTTATCTTGATGTTTCCACAACTGTTAATTGTATGGCTTCGTTTTTAGAAGCAAACAATGTGACAGTTGTAACAAATTCCATTGATACAGTAAATCGTTTAGCAGATACTACTAATGTAAATATTCATATTTTAGGTGGACATTTGAATAAGCAATCGCGCCATGTAACAGGGTTTGCAGCTATGGAAAAATTAAAGGATTATCATTTTGATAAAGTATTTATTGGAGCGCCTGGAATTACAGAAGAGGGTGTTTACTATGCATTTGAAGAGGATATATATTTTAAACGTGAGTTAATCAAACAAACGAATCAAGTATTTTTACTCATTGATGCTACAAAGTTTAACCAGCGTCAAAGCTTTAAAGCGTTGCAGTTAGAAGCGATTGACACGATTGTTACAAATGATAACGTTCCAGAGCGTTTAAGTGATGTTGTGAGAAATCATGGTATTGAAGTCGTGCTGGGAGAGTAGTGCAAGAAAAAGGGGGATATGGAGATGAAGGGAATTATCTTTGATATTGATGGCACAATTTTAGATACGGAGAAGGCAGTTTTATATTCATTACGAAAAACATTGCAGGAAGAAGGGGGTCAGTACGACTTAGAAGATTTACGGTTTGCATTAGGGATTCCGGGGATTGCTGCGTTACAGAAATTAAGGGTAGCGAATATAGGAAGGGTTCATGAGAAATGGACTAAGAATATGTCGGAATTTAAAAATGAAATAAAGGTTTTCGAGGGAATCGAAGAAGTGATACAAGCGGTAGCTCCATATAATATTCGAACAGGGATTGTCACTTCGAAAACAAGACAAGAATTCGTTGATGATTTCGAACCATTTGAATTGCATTCATACTTTGAGCATTCTATTTGTGTGGAAGACACAAGCAATCACAAACCACATCCGGAACCATTATTAACATGCTTACAACGACTAAATATCAATGCTAGCGAAACAATCTATATAGGTGATTCCCTGTATGACTTACAATGTGCAAAACAAGCGGGGGCAAAATTTGGTTTAGCACTCTGGGGAGCAAAAACAACAAAGGGATTTGAAGAAGCTGATTATGTTTTTCAAATTCCTCATGAAATTTTGCAGGTAGTAACAAGAGATATGTAGGCTTAGCTACATATCTCTTGTTATATAAAATTACTATTGTTAAAAAACTTATTGTGAAAAATACAAATATTATAGTATATATATATAAATAACTGCATTAGAATAATTTGTATTTTGTGAGAGGGGAGACAGATGTTTTCTAAAGGCATATGGCCTATATTTTTTATAATGCTCTTTTCTTTGATAGTAAAAGATATCGTATTAAGTGTACTTGTTTATGTATATGAAATACCAGATTCCGGTTTTTTCAGTGTTAAAACATTAATTGGATTTATCATATTTGCTTTCATATATGCGCCCTTATGGTGGGTGTTTAACAAGAGAGAAGAAAGAAAGTCACGTGTAAAAAAGGTTAATTTGAAAATGATTCAGCCTTAAGATGTTACATGTATATGAAACAAAAAAAGGATTCTTAGTGAATCCTTTTTTATAATCAATCTCGCATATAAAATCTAATGACTTTCTTTGTATCCATATCAACAAAAACATCTACATTTCCAAGTGTGTAAGAACGATCAGATGGAAACGAAACACGATAGACGTTTTTTCCGATATAAGAGGAATCTTTGACAGAAGATATTCCGGCTTGCAATGTTTCGATTGTAATTGTAGCATTCTTCCAGCCGTCACTTAGTTCTTCTTTCGTATGTTCAGATAATTGATCCCACACGTTTTCTTTAATTCGTCTTCAGGGGAAGTGTTACATGAGCTAGTAGGCTTGTGGATGAATTAGCAATAAAAGAGAAAGTCTTTTGACTTTTGAAGCCCCCAATTCAAACAGACTGTAAGGTCGTTAAGTGGTGGGGAGTTCACTTTGAAATAAAGAGTCTAATGTGTTAAATCTGGCATAATACATCCCCTTTTATCGCATATATTGTATGGTAGTCGAAATTTTCTGTATACAACAAATGGATAGAATTCTTAAAAAGAATGGTACAATATAAGAATGATGTATAGAGGTAGGAGGACTATTGAATGTACGTTACTGTAACAGATGCAGCATATAAAAAAATTATGGATATGATTCCGAATGAAGCGAAGTTTATCAAATTATTTTACGATAATGAAGGGTGCGGCTGCGTGATGAGTGGCATTATTGATTTAGTAGCTGTATCAGAAAAAGATGAACGTGATGTAGATATTGAATCGAATCAATTGCAGTTTATTGCGGATCGTACGAAGCTTGTTTTTATGGATGATAAGTTGACTGTTGATTTACATGAATCAGGAGGACATTTTCAATTGAAAAGTCCAAGTCAATTTTATAATCCAAATATGAAACTTCATATTCGAGTATAACTTATTAAGGAGGAGCAAATTGAATGCTCCTTTTTCTGATGCAATTTTTCATGTAATGAAATGTACATATGATTGAATTTTCTGTATAATTTTCCGTGCGGAGGGGATACGTGTGAGAAGATGGGGGATTGAATTATTACTTTTAAGTGTAGTTATAATTTGGGGTGTCAATTATACAATTGGAAAATACGGGCTTGTAGAATTTACAGCCATTGAGTTTACTGCGCTCCGTATGATTACAGCAGCACCGCTATTATTATTACTTACATTGTATATTGAAAAGTCATTGCATATGGAGTTACGGGATATACCGAGGCTCATTGTAGTTAGTGTTGTGGGAATCGTGCTGTATCAAACATTATTTATGGAAACTATCAAATATACATCTGCTACGAACGCTTCCTTACTCATTTCTATATCACCTATTTTTACAACGATGTTTGCAGTTTTTTTGAAACAAGAGAAGTTTTCTCAGCGAAAGCTAGTCGGTTCTATTGTAGCTTGCATTGGTGCTGCTCTTGTTTTATTAGCTGGGCATTCACTGGCTGGTTCCTTTTATGGAAATGGGATTGGACTCATTACATCGATATGCTGGGGGCTTTATCCAGTTCTAGCAGGACCACTGATTAAAAAATATTCAGCACTTCGCGTGACTGCATGGTCAGCAGTTGTTGGAGCTATTCCACTCGCTATACTAAGCGGATGGCATATTTTTTCATTGCCGTTTCAAATTGAACAAGGAATGACATGGTTTGCGCTATTATATTCTATTTTCTTTGTCACAGTATTTGGCTTAGTTATGTGGTATATTGGAGTTCAAAAAAATGGGGCCTCTCATACAATGGTGTATATGTATATTACGCCATTTGTTGCAGTTGTATTTGCGGCGGTATGGGCGAAGGAATATATTTCGTTGCAACAAATGATCGGCGGGGGGATTATTTTTCTCGGTTTATGGTTTGTGAAATCTGAAAAGTTTGAAACGCAGTCAATTGCGCCAGAACATATATCAAAATAGGAAAACAGATCAGTTATGATCTGCTTTCCTATTTTTTTATTTTGGGCAGAAATATAAGGAACAAAATAGCAGTAATAAGTGGAAGTAAGTTGAGAAAAGGTATGCGAAACAGTGCAATGAGAATAATCCCAGGAAGAAGAACACCGAGGACAGCATAGAAAATACTATGTTTTTTTGTGTACCAATATAACGAGAGTCCTATAAGTGCAGGGATAATGAGGTGGATGAGAGCCATTAAAAAATAAATCATTAGAAGCCCCCTTTACTTGTGTACTTACTACATCATATCCATATGTTTATAGATTGATATCACTTTTTTGTAAAACTATGAAAAAATGTTTGAAAAAAAGTCATAAATTGCGCCTGCCTTCAAACTAGAAATCTTGTATAATATTATTTCCGAAAAATATTTTAACAACATAAGTGTAGTGTTTATGTTGTTTTTCTTTGAATATAACAGATAAAGTCTGATGATATGTAAATAAGATGATAATGGTAAAGGAGAACTGCATGATTAGTATGTCACTAAGGTCATTTAAAATTCAAATGTATTATTTGTTAGGTGCGATGCTATTAGGATGGGCGATGACACCTTTTTCTGCACACTTTCTAGGTGCGGGGATTGGTTTACTTGTTAGTATGTATTGTGTTTGGATTTTAGGAAGACGTATTGAAAAGCTTGGAGATAGTATTGTAAAAAAGAGTAAAGCACCAACACTTGGTATGATTAATCGCTTTGCAGCAGCGATTCTCGGTGCGATTATTATGTATGAGATTGAACACCATATGGTTATGTGGGCGTTTGCTGTTGGGATTATGGGTGGTTACTTTTTAATTGTTATTAATTTAGGATACTATAGCATGAGAGATGCGAAGAAATAAATACAAAAACCTTTTCTTTTAGTTGAGAAGAGAGCGTCCGGCGATGTGTAGCAGCGGTCAGTGCTTTTTTGGCTCCATGCCGTGTGTGAAAACAAAGGGAGCAAGTGAGAGGGGAATCCATTTTTATTTCTGAAGCCGTGATGTGTATGTTGGGAAATCAAAATATACAAATTTTCCCTCCTGGTATATCCCTTTTCTTTTTGAGTAGGGAGAGAACGTCCGGCCATGGATAAAGGCGGTCAGTGCTTTTTTTCGCTTCATGCCGTGTGAAAGTAAAAGGAGCAGGTGAGTAGGAAATTTGCATTAGGAGTACCACGAAAGTAAAAGAAAGAAGCTTACGTTTTGATCGTAAGCTTCTTTTTTATTGTAAGTATGTGCAACCAGCAAAGCCGCATGGGTTTTGTCGGTGAGTACGCGATCCTTTTAGGTTACAACATGCTTATTCATATGAGTAAAGGTCATTCAGACAGTAAAGGTTTTAAATTAAGCGATTGGACCGCCCAATTTGATAATATCTTCAGAAATGTTCTCGAATTTTTTGAAGTTTTCTTTGAACTTATCTGCAAGTTCGATTGCTTTTGCTTTGTAAGCTGCTTTATCAGCCCATGTTTGTTCAGGCATTAATACTTCATCAGGTACACCTGGTACATGTAGTGGTACTTCAAGACCGAAGATGTCATGTTTCGCTGTTTCAGCGTTATCAAGCTCGCCGTTTAATGCCGATTGTACCATTGCACGAGTGTAGCCTAAGTTCATACGTTTTCCAACGCCGTATTCGCCACCAGTCCAGCCAGTGTTTACTAAGAATACTTTCGCATCATGTTTCTCAATCTTTTCACCAAGCATTTCAGCATAGCGAGATGCATCAAGTGGTAAGAATGGAGAACCGAAGCAAGTTGAGAATGTTGCTTGCGGAGAAGTTACGCCGCGCTCAGTTCCAGCTAGTTTACTAGTGTAACCGCTTAAGAAATGGTACATAGCTTGCTCTTTATTTAATTTACTGATTGGAGGTAATACTCCAGATGCATCAGCAGTTAAGAAAATAATTGTGTTTGGATGTCCTGCAACACTTGGCACTACGATATTATCAATCGCATCAATTGGGTATGCAGCACGTGTATTTTCTGTTAATGTAGTATCATTATAATCTGCAATACGTGTTTGATTATCAATTACAACGTTCTCAAGCACTGATCCAAATGTAATTGCATCAAAAATTTGTGGCTCTTTTTCATGAGACAGGTTAATACATTTCGCGTAGCAACCGCCTTCAATATTGAATACGCCGTTATCAGACCAACCGTGCTCATCATCACCGATTAATTTACGGTGTGGGTCAGCAGATAGTGTTGTTTTACCTGTTCCAGATAAACCGAAGAATAAAGCGACATCGCCTTCTTCACCTACGTTTGCAGAGCAGTGCATTGATAAAATATCTTGTTCTGGAAGTAAGAAGTTCATAATAGAGAAAATTGATTTTTTCATTTCTCCAGCGTATTCCGTACCACCAATTAATACGATGCGTTTTTCAAATGAAACCATGATGAATGCTTCAGAATTTGTGCCGTCGATCGCTGGATCTGCCTTAAAGCTTGGTGCAGAAACAATTGTAAATTCAGATTCATGATTTGCTAATTCTTCTTCAGTTGGACGAATAAATAATTGATGTACAAATAAATTGTGCCATGCATATTCGTTAACAACTTGTAATGGAAGACGATAGTTGCGATCAGCACCAGCGAATCCTTTAAACACGAATAATTCGTCTTTTTCCTTTAAGTACTCTAATACTTTTGTATATAATTTATTAAAATGTTCTTCAGAAATCGGTTGGTTTACAGATCCCCAAGCAATCTTATCTGCAACCGATGCTTCTTTCACAATGAATTTATCTTTAGGAGAACGTCCTGTATACTTTCCTGTAGAAGCAGAGACGGCACCAGTAGAAGTTAATTTCCCTTCGTTTCTCATTAGTACTTTTTCCACTAATTGTGGAACGCTTAGTTGAATCTGTGCATTGCTTCCGTTCAGTAATTCGTGTAATCCAATTTGGACATTCACAGTACTCATATTTATATACCATCCTTTTCATTTTAATGAAATATTTCTCGTAATCCCCACCAAGAGTATAACACAATCATATAAATAATGTATACTATTTATTTATTTTTGTTTGTGTGAATGTATAATTTTCCTATTAATATTTTGTTCGACAAGAAATGCGAAAAACTTGTAGGAATATGTGAATATTAATTGACAAATGAATATCATTTCTTTAGTATAGGTTGGGACGGATACTCTCTTATCCCGAGCTGGCGGAGGGACAGGCCCGATGAAGCCCAGCAACCTCACTTGTATTGGTAAAAACAAGTGAATAGGTGCTAAAACCTGTGCGAGGCGCAAGGTCTCGAACGATAAGAGCGAAGGGCAAAAAGCAGTATGCAAGTAGCAAATTAAACCTTTTCTCTATAAATAGGAAAGGTTTTTCTTTATGCTTGTGTGGGAGAATAAATGAATGTCGCAGTTTGTGGCAAATTAAGGATGAGTTCCGTACAATATATACAATTACTGTAGGGAGGTTTACCACATGACAAAACAACGTCATCTGTTCACATCTGAGTCTGTAACTGAAGGACATCCAGATAAAATTTGTGACCAAATTTCTGATTCAATTTTAGATGCGATCTTAGCAAAAGACGCAAATGCACGTGTAGCTTGTGAAACAACAGTAACAACTGGTTTAGTATTGGTAGCGGGGGAAATTACGACTTCTACTTATGTAGATATTCCAAAGATCGTTCGTGAAACAATCCAAGGAATCGGTTACACTCGTGCAAAATACGGATTCGATGCAGAAACTTGTGCAGTTTTAACATCTATCGATGAGCAATCTGCTGACATCGCTATGGGTGTTGACCAAGCGTTAGAAGCACGTGAAGGTCAAATGACTGACGCTGAGATTGAGGCAATCGGTGCAGGGGACCAAGGTTTAATGTTTGGTTTCGCATGTAATGAAACAAAAGAATTAATGCCACTTCCAATCTCACTTGCTCACAAATTAGCTCGTCGTTTAACGGAAGTACGTAAAGATGAAACATTAGATTATTTACGTCCAGACGGTAAAACGCAAGTTACAGTTGAGTATGATGAAAATGGTAAACCAGTACGTATCGATACAATTGTAATTTCAACGCAGCATCACCCAGAAGCTACGTGGGAACAAATCGATCGTGACTTAAAAGAGCAAGTAATCAAAGCTGTCGTACCAGCAGAATTAATGGATGAGGAAACAAAATTCTTCATTAACCCAACTGGCCGCTTCGTAATCGGTGGACCACAAGGGGATGCTGGTTTAACAGGACGTAAAATCATCGTCGATACTTACGGCGGATACGCTCGTCATGGCGGCGGTGCATTCTCTGGTAAGGATGCTACAAAAGTTGACCGCTCTGCGGCATACGCAGCTCGTTATGTTGCGAAAAACATCGTAGCAGCTGGCCTTGCTGAAAAAGCAGAAGTACAACTTGCATACGCAATCGGCGTAGCACAACCAGTATCAATTTCAGTTGATACATTCGGCACTGGTAAAGTATCTGAAGAAGTACTAGTAGAACTAGTTCGTAACAACTTCGATCTTCGCCCGGCTGGCATTATCAAAATGTTAGACTTACGTCGCCCAATTTACAAACAAACAGCAGCTTACGGACACTTCGGACGTACTGATGTAGATCTTTCATGGGAACGTACAGACAAAGCAGCAGCTTTAAAAGAGCAAGCTGGTCTATAATATAAGAAGAAAAAGCTTTGCGCGAAGGCGCAAAGCTTTTTTTATTGTATGGATTATAAGTTCAAGCTTGCTTGGATAGTTTATCCCGCATTAACGGAACAAATGCTATCATCCTTTCTTCTGACGCGCTTTTCCAGCACAAAATGCACTGCATAGCAAAAAGAGCGTTGCGAATCCCCAGCCACCGATTGCTGAATAAGGAACAGCATCCTTTAATGCCATCCCAGCACTGATGGAAGCGACAAATAGAAGGATAAATACCGTTGTAAGTTTTTGATAAAGTTCCATGAATAAGCCTCCTAATTATGAAAATTTGTTTAGTTTGCATCAGATTGTTCCGCGCGATTCAAAATCCAATTCAATAGGAAAGGGCGAGAAGAATTGCTGTACTTGTTAAGTATGTGTGGTCAGAACCGTCGGACATTTGGATAGAGAGTTTTTACAATATTGATATCTCATCCATAGGAAATAATTTGATAGTGGCTTAGATGAATTAAAAATGGGACTTGGTGCAAGTTGTTTTATATTGTTAAATACAATTTGGATTGTGGAAAAATACCTTTTTATGGTTATATATACTTATATTGTATCATGATGTTTTGTTCATTTGATACATAATTGTAGACATGTGATGTATTTCATACTTCATAAAGTTTCGATACGATATGATAAAATGATGAGTAGTTCATAAGAAGGAGCGAATAAAAATGAGTGTAATAGAACATAAAAAGCAAGCGCCCAAAAAAGTGCGCTGTAAAATTGTTACGGTCTCTGATACACGTACAGAAGAGACTGATAAGAGCGGCAAGTTATTAAAAGAATTATTAGTAGAAGCAGGACACATGGTAACGGCTTATGAAATTGTAAAAGATGATAAAGAAGATATTAAACAGGCTGTATTATCTGGCTATCACCAAGAAGATGTTGACGTTATCTTAACAAACGGCGGAACAGGCATTACGAAGCGTGATGTGACAATTGAAGCCGTTTCAGCATTATTAGATAAGGAAATCGTTGGATTTGGTGAACTGTTTCGGATGATTAGTTATTTAGAAGATATCGGAAGCGCTGCAATGCTAAGTAGAGCAATTGGTGGAACAATCGGAAGAAAAGTTGTCTTTTCGATGCCTGGTTCTAGCGGGGCTGTTCGCCTTGCAATGAATAAATTGATTTTGCCAGAGCTTGGACATATTACATTTGAGCTGCATCGACAATGAAAAGGCTCGCTGGAATTGTATTAGCAGGTGGTATGTCAAGACGCTTTGGTGAGCCGAAAGCCTTAGCAAGCTGGCAAGGACATACTTTTATCGAACACATTGTTCAGGTCATGCAGACTGCCGTGCAAGATGTAGTTGTGATTAGTCATCCTGATATAAAAGAAAGAATTGTTACTTTAGTAGACGTTCCTGTTATAGAAGATACTCCTTCCTATAAAGGAGATGGTCCGCTTGCGGGGATTGTATCGGGGATGGAGCATATAAATGCAGATTGGTATATCGTTTCTCCTTGTGATACGCCAAACCTTTCAAGTGAGTGGATTACAGCATTAACAGGGCAAATAAATGATGAATATGAAGCGATTATTCCGGTTATTGATGGAAGAAAGCAGCCATTATTAGCGGCATATCATAATCGTGTAAAAGAAAAAATATACGCATTGTTACATGAAGAAAAACGAAGTGTGGGACAGCTTTTATCGCAGTGTCATGTAAAGTATGTGATGGAAGAAGAATGGAATGTGGCGAAGGAATTGTTTATGAATGTAAATACACAAGAGGAATATGTCCGGTTACTGAATGAGAAAAAGAAGAAAAAGGTATGACGTTATAGCGTCATACCTTTTTCATTTATCCCGCATTAACGGACAGTAACACTCCCACCTCAAAATTCAGCGAAAAAAAGAAGTTAGGTGGAAGATGAACTGTCCGTAAAAGCCTGATTCGTTCAACTAATAATCAGTGGGGATGAAGAAAAAAACTACTGATTAAAGTTTCACTTTATGAGTTGAACTTTTCTATTACGCAAGTAGTTCGGCATTGTTTTGCTGAAGCACCTCTTCATATTGCATGTATAAGCCGTGGAAAATATCATCCCAGTTTTGTGTAGCGGCGTAGGATCTAGCGGTTATGCTCATTTGTTTACGCATTGCTTTGTTAGTTAACAGCTGATAAATGGATGATAAAAATGAGTTCGCATTTTTTGGCTCGCAAAGAAAACCTGTTTTTCCATCTGTAATAATATTTTTTACCCCGCCAGAATTTGCACCAATTACTGGTGTACCGCATGCGAGTGATTCAAGTACGACATTGCCAAATGTTTAGGTGGCTGATGGAAATACCATCAGATCAGAGCATGCATAAGCTTCTGCTAAGTTTTCTCCTTGTAAATATCCTGTAAAGGTCACGTTAGTTGTTGGCACGGTTTCACGTAATTCTTTGGCAAGGGGGCCATCTCCAGCAATAAGCCAATGAATATTATCTGTTCGTTCTTTAAGTGTTGTTTGAATCAATATACGAAGCGTCTCGATATCTTTTTCAGGGGCGATGCGTCCGGCATATGAAAGAATGTATGGAGCAGTAATATTATATTTTTTTCGGAATACGTCTTTATTGTAAGCAGGATGGAAGAGAGAACAATCTACTCCTCGTCCCCATATATATAAATTTTGAAATTCTTTTTTAGCTAATTGCTGCAATGTTTCGAGAGAAGGGACAAAGTTCTTTTGCATATGGCTATGAAACCATTTTAAATAATTCCATAACATATTGGAGAAAAATTCAATTTTATAATACTTCAAGTAGGCATTAAAGTCAGTGTGATAAGAACCGACAAGAGGGATATTTAATTTTTTTGCGTAATACATGCCGCATAGTCCCATGTTAAAAGGAGTAGCGACATGAATGATATCGGGTCTAAAGCTAAGAAGCTCTCGCTTAATACGTGGATTTGGAAATGCAAATCGGCATTCTGGATATAGTATTTTCAGCGGGATACTTCTCATTTTATTCACATTGGCTAAGAAGTCATCTTCTGCTGTATGCTGCGGTGCAAATACGGAATAGGAAATATTTTGTTTTTGAAAATAACAGGTCAAACGATCTAATGTTTTTGCCACGCCGTTTACTTGGGGTGTAAATGTATCAGTAAATATGGCGACTCTCATCCAATCGCTCCTTTACATGAAAAGTGGAATGAATTGATAAAAAGAGATGATGCCAGAACATGTGCCAAAGCACATACCTACAAGTACATCTGATGGATAGTGAAGCCCAAGATAGATACGAGAAATTCCTACAATCATTGCTAATGGGAGTAAAAAGGCTGCCAAGTTTGTATCATGACAAATAAATGGAACAACAATTGAAAAAATAGCTGTTGTATGACCAGATGGAAAGGAATGATCTTGTAATGGATGCAATGGGTATTTTGCATCTTGAATTGTTAAATAAGGCCGTTTACGTGGGTACCACCTTTTTAAAATTTGCACAGGAATATGACTTATTGCTAATGAAAGAGCTGCTGCAATTGCGGCAGTGTGCAGAAGCCCTTTTGAAAAGATAAGGAAGCATAACGTGAGTGAGATAGAAAAGATTGCCCCACCGATATGTGTAATCGTGCGGAAAAAGATATTTAATGTTTTTTGATCAAAGTAACGATTAATTCCTTTGAAAATGTAACATTCTATTTTATATAAGGAGCTGACCTTCATGAAACCTCTCTCCTCTCATTTACATATATATTCAGATGATATCTTCTATTTTAATAAAATTTTATTGAGGGAATAATAAGATTTTGTAAAGAAAAGGTTAGCGTTTTAACAAAAAAAGCTGCCATTTTAGTGGCAGCAAGTAAATGCTATTTTTGCAGTGATTTATAGTACTGTCCTTTTTCAACATATTGTCTACGAATGCGTTCCATATCTTTTCGATCTTCATCTGCTAATTCGCGAATAATTTTTGCAGGGCGACCGAAAGCGAGCGTATTAGGAGGAATTTTCTTTCCTTGTGAAACTAAACTACCAGCGCCAATAAATGCACCTTCGCCGATTTCAGCACCGTCTAAAATGATAGAGCCCATCCCGATTAAAGCATCTTTTTTAATCGTACAGCTATGTAAAATCACTTGATGTCCAACTGTCACATCGTCTTCTAAAATAAGGGGGTACTGCGGGCTTTGATGAAGTGTACATTGATCTTGCACATTTACTCTGTTTCCAATGATTGTTGGTGAGACATCACCACGAATAACTGTATGAAACCAAATGCTTGATTCTTCACCAATTGTGACATCGCCTGTAATCGTAACGTAGTCAGCGATAAAAGCACTACTCGCAATTTTCGGATTTTTATCTTTATAAGGATATATCATGTAAAGCCTTCCTTTCCTAGAAACTAGTTTTAGTGTATCAAATTACAGAAAAGAGTGAAATGGAGGAGTTTCGTATGTGGAATTATGAAGCGGAAACAGCTAAAGCGGTAATCGTGATTGTGCACGGTGCGATGGAATATCATGGACGTTATGAAGCGCTAGCCGAAATGTGGAATCATTTCGGGTATCATGTTGTTATGGGAGATCTTCCGGCTCATGGAACAACTTCAAGAAATAGAGGACATATTGATTCATTTGATGAATACATAGAAGAAGTGAAATTATGGGTGAAAGAAGCAAGGAAATATCGGCTTCCTATTTTTTTATTTGGACACAGTATGGGCGGACTTATTGTGATTCGAATGATGGAAGAAACGAAGAGAGAAGATATAGATGGAATTGTATTAAGCTCGCCGTGCTTAGGGGTTCTAGCGGTACCTGCCGCACCGCTTCGAGCTGCCTCAAAAGTGTTAAATATTCTCACGCCGAAACTTCAATTTCCCACCAACCTTACAGTAGAAATGTCAACGAGGAATAAAGAAATTCGTGATGCAATGGAAAATGATTCGTTGTTCTTGCGCAAGGTGTCAGTTCGTTGGTATAGTGAATTGATAAAATCTATTGAGACTGCGCATGACAAAATTGATGAGTTTCCAGATGTTCCGCTCTTGCTAATGCAGGCGTGTGAGGATAAACTTGTAGATAAAACACGTGTCCGTAAATGGTTTGATAACTTAAAGATTAGTGATAAGGCGTATAAGGAATGGTCAAATTGTTACCATGAGCTATTAAATGAGTATGAGCGAGATGAAATTTTTAGCTATATCAAAGCATTTACTGAAATACATGTAAATAACATAATAGAAACAAATAAATAATGATTTGTACATTTTATAGAGGAGATGAAGGAAGAAGTGAACGTACCGAGTAATCCCATAACGCTCATGGCGAAAGTATACCGTGATGTGTTTCCGGTTGTACACCATGAGCTAGCGATGTGGAAAGAGCGTGCCTACCATATTCCGAATGATGAGCTTCATAATCAGGCAATTGCAAGTATTGAACATAAAACGTTTCATTGTGAAGGCGGTGGTATTTTAGCGCTGCTTGCAAATGAGCACCGTGAGGATTGTATTCGTTTTATTGTGGCATATCAGACGATTAGTGATTACTTAGATAATTTATGTGATCGTAGTACATCGCTTGATCCGAATGATTTTGCCGCACTGCATGAATCAATGATAACAGCACTAACACCTGAAAGTGAAGGAACGAATTACTATCGTTACCGTGATGATCAAGATGATGGTGGTTATTTAGATGAGCTTGTTGCAACATGCCAAGATGTGCTAAGAAAAACAAAGCACTATGACAAAATTGCTCCAATCCTTCACGAACTTGCTTGTTACTATTGTGATTTGCAAATTCATAAGCATGTGAAATTAGAAGAGCGAGAACCACGCTTGCAAACATGGTTTGAAGCTCATAAAGAAAATGTACCAGCGATGAGCTGGTTTGAATTTTCTGCATGTGCAGGATCCACACTTGGAATCTTTTGTCTTGTTGCGTATGCGTTTCATGATGAATTACTTGATGAAGATATTGCAAAGATTAAGCAAGGTTATTTTCCATATGTACAAGGACTTCATATTTTACTTGATTATTTTATTGATCAAGAAGAAGATCGTCTTGGCGGAGACTTAAACTTCTGTAGTTATTATGAAAATGAACAAGTCATATTAGAGCGAATGAAGCATTTTGTAGAAGAAGCAGAAAGAAATATCGGTGACTTACCGCATGCGAAGTTTCATCGTCTTATTAGCCGTGGTCTCCTTGGAATTTATTTATCGGACCAAAAGGTATCAGAGCAAAAGAATATGCAGCAAATGGCACGGCGTATTGTGAAATACGGTGGGTTCACTTCACGATTCTTCTATTGGAACGGGAAGATGTATAGAAAGAAAATGGCGCAGTGATAGAAGGATGAAAAGACGTGTATATGAAGCACGTCTTTTTGATTTGTTTTTTGACGAGAATCCTTGCTATACTTTGTTTTGACTTTATATTCCAATTTTAGGATAATTAAAGTATAGTCATTTCAAAAGGCGGTGGAAGCATGGAAAATGTATTGAATCAAGCCAAAGAAAAATTATATGAGGATGAAAATATCATATCGTACCTGCAATGTTCTTTAGAAACTTTCATATATCGAAGTGTCATGCGATCAGGTGTAATCATTTTGACGAATAGAAGGCTCTTTTTCTGTGGGCCTGATATTGCTGGAAATACATTATTTGAAGAATTTTCATTTGATCAAATATCCGCTATAAAAGTGAAAGAAGGTTTGTTTGGGATGAAAATTTCCATTCAGCATGGGACGGATTGGATCAAGATAAAACATATTCAACATACAGACCCTAGTGTATTCGTAAAAAAAATCGAAGAAATGGTGGTAATTTAAAAAATGTCCCCAAAGTAATGATTGAGTTACATTGTTAGTATGTCTTTCTGTTTCATTCCTACTTGGCGTATATACGATGATAAATAGAGCTGGCGGTCCAACTACAATGGATTATATAACACAGGTTGTTATCGGGGTTATTATTATTGTAGATGTTCTGTTTTTGATGAGTGATAAAAAGAAGAAAGTAAGTTAAAGTGGAGGGGGAAGTATGGGGAGTATATTCTCAATTTTATCGATAATGGCATTTGTATATGTGACATTAAAATATAGAAAGGAAATAACAGGAACGTATAAAAAATTGACTATTATGCAATTTTTCGGTGTTCTTATTTCATATGTCATAGCAATTTTCATTGCTTTTCTTTCCATATATTATGGTGGAAACTGGCTTGTGAGTCATATTCCAGTTGGGATTTTGAAAACTGTTGTTTCATTCGTTATTATATTTGCTGTTATATTTTCATGCTTAAAAGTATTAAATCCAGTGTTAAAGAAAATATCGAATGGCGTATTATAGCTTTCAGCTCATGTAGAAAAAGCATTTGTACAAAGTGTACAAATGCTTTTTCTTATGCTTTTGGTTCTTTGATTTTAGAGAATAGATATAGTAAAAATTCAACAATAAAAATAATAAGAACAGATAAACCAAATAAAGGCATGGCAATACCTAAGAGAATCATAATAAGTATGAAGGCCAATATGCTTTTCTTATCTTTTTGTTTTGGTGGCGCGCCGAGCTTACCTTTTGTTTTTCTTGCTAGCCACATTTTAACACCAAAATAAATGAGAAATAACAAGGATAAGGCTGTAAGTAAGCATAGTATTTTATTTGGCCATCCGAATAAATGTCCTTCATGAAGCGGGATACCATAGGAAAACCATTGTGCAAATAATCCATAGTCACGATAGTCAATTTTTGAAATGAGCTCCCCGCTATATTGATCAAAATATGCAGTAATCTCTTCATTTGGTGATACATGCATTCCTGTAATACCTGATCCGCTAGATTTTGAAACGGTGAATACTCCTTTTGGGTCATCTGGTAATGCAATTACATAAGGTTTCTCGATTTGAACCTTTTTTTCTAGGGCATCAATTGAAAGAGCCTTCTGCTCGTTTGAATTTGATTGCGGTGGTGTTTCCTGTCTAGTTGCCCACGGTAGCTCTTTAAATTTAGACTCTGGTGGCGCCGTATATAATTTTGGATACCCAAGTGATTCACTTGAAGTTGTGATATTATAAATTTGTTTCCCCATGAAAGCAGACCAAGGTAATCCTGTCAGTACTAAGAGAACGAGTGGAATTGTAAATACGATACCGATTATGCTGTGTAGTCGTTTTGAACGCTCTCTAGCATTTGCTATCGGAGTATTTTTGAAACGTTTTATACTCATGTACAAACCTGTAACAATTAGAAAAATGGTCCAGCAAGCAGCAAGTTCTACTAAGTAGTTTACAATAGTTCCACCAACTAGAAGAGAACTGTGTAATTCCCGCATTATACTGGCAAACGTTTCATTTGCGTTTTGATCTCCAACAATTTGATTATTGTTATCTAAATAAACATATTTTTGATCACCTGTATGTTCATTTTTCATTGTAAGTCTAGTATTATGTTCGTCTTTAAAATGACTAATTTTTGTAACGGTATAGTGAGGATACTTCTTTTTTGTTAGCGAAACAGATTCAGACATAGACAGAGATTCGGTCTGCTCACTATTTCCAAAATATAAATCTTTATAAATGAAATTTTCAACTTCCTCTCGAAACAGATATCCAATGCCGCTGAGTGATAAAGTAATGAGAAGTGGTGTAATAAATAAACCGGCGTAAAAATGCCACCTCCAGAAAATGTAGTGAAGCGAACGATTTAGTTTCATACTTTAATGCCCCTAACCTTCCATATATGAATAAAATATGTATTTAATATAACGAGACTAGGTGTGATTACTTTGAAAAAAATGTGAAAAAAATAAAAAATCTTCGGGAAATAGGAAAAGACGTACAGCATATGTACGTCTTTTTGTTCTTGATGTATAGAATATGTATATAATTTACAATTGATTTGCTAAATATTTATGAACAACCGCCTTAGCAAGACAAACCGATGAATCCACAAAGTAAAGGTTATTTGTGCCTGCATTTGATACAACATTTAAATCAGTACAAGCTATAATAACGCCATCTACTGCTTCAGCTAATTCTATGCAAAGTGTATGCCATAATTCACTTGCCTCATGCAGGTCCCCTACTTTTATTTTCGAGATAATTTGAGTGATAGCTGTTTGCCAGCTATTTTTATGTATATAGTCTATACCACGTTTTGTAATTCCGGCTTGATATATACCAGATTGAACAGTCGCATCAGTTGCTAAGAGTGCCACTTTATTCACGTGATTTGGTATTTCTTTCAGTGTCTCATCTACCATATTTAGAAGGGGAAGGGAAACTGAATTCTGTAATTCATCAAAATACAGGTGAGCTGTATTACATGGCATGGCAATAAAATCGACACCCGTACTTTCAAGTTTTTGTGCACCAGTTATAATTGTTTGTTCCATCGCCTTATGATCAATCGGTCTATCGATATAAAAAGGTGTTGGACAAGAATAAATCATCATATGAGGGAAGTCCATATCATGTTTTGCACCGTATATTTTTTGGCATTGCTCAACGACTGTATCAACGAATGGACCTGTTGATTTCGGCCCCATTCCTGCTAGTATTCCGATCATTATTGTAATCCTCCTGATTGCATAATCTAAATTTAGAAATTCTTGTTTCCGTCTACATGTTCCTTCTTTTTCGTACAAGATAGAGAAAGAAACTCATTAAAACAAATGAATAGAAAAGAGCCCATGAAGTAAGCCATAGTGCATGGATAGCCAAGTTGTATTCATAAGAACCAAGCATCATAAAATCATTGATAAGCGGGAAAAACCATAATAATTCCGGCATGTCTTTTTTGAGACGAATGGATGCAATTGTAATCAGTAATACAAATGAAAGGCTAAGCCAAGCTGTACTTGCTTTTTTTATGATGTTTCGCGTAAATAGTATTGCAATGGAGATCCCAAGTATAGATAAAGAAAAGTGGGAAAGGAATCCCGTGATAAATAATGAGAGTGTCATTTTTTCGTTAAACATTTGAAAGGCAATAGGATATATAACCGAAATTAGAGATAAAACTACGCAAATAAGAAGAACTGTTACATATTTACCAAGGTATAAAGTCTGTATGTCTTTTGTATGAGAAAGAGTAATTTGTTCTTGAACAGAATCTTCCGTATGAAACAGTGTAATCGTAATCCAAGCTGACAGTAAGTAGAGCGTAAGAGCAGTTTCTAAATACGTTGCAACAATTGGATTTGGTTTATAAGTATAAACAAAAAGTAAACTTACGATGTACATTGCGATTGGTGGAACATATTTATATGACTTTGTATAATCAAGAAAATTGTAACGAATGAGTGCGAGCATAGAAATCCTCCTCTCGCTTTAACAATTTAGGTTGTAATAATGTAACGGATGCATTGGTATGTAATAAATAGTGAAGTATATCGTTTGTACAAGTCTTTTCAATTTGTAATTGAATGAAGCTCTGTTTTGCGTCATATGTAACATGTACATAACCGGATTGTTTCTGTAATTCTGAGATGGAAAATGTGTGTGGTACGGTCGCTTCTATGTAAATATGTTCTTTTTGGGTTATATCAGCTGCCAAAAGCTTGTCCTCTGCAATGGTATAATCAGCGATTGTTACAATTCGGTCGGCAAAGCTTTCTAAGAGTTGTTTTTCATGGCAAGTGAAGAGAATTGTGAGACCTTGTCGTTTCAATGTAAGTAATATATGTTCAACTTCTTTCTGAGATTTTGGATCAAGCCCAGAAAGTGGTTCATCTAAAATCAATATATCAACATGACTAAGGAGTGCTTGCATAATATTCGTTTTTTGTTTCATTCCTTTTGAAAAGTTTTTTATAACGGAATGATTGGCATGCTGTAAATGAAAAGTTTCTAATAGCGAAGGAATTTTCGTTTGTAGATATTTTTTCGATAGACCATGAATACGACCGAGATGATATAAATAATCTTCTAGCGTAAAACGAATATCTTTTGGAAAATGTTCTGGTACATATCCGATTTTCAAATTTGACGCTTTGTGGATTGTGCCTACCGTAGGATGAATAAATCCCGCGATGATTTTTAGTAAAGTGCTTTTTCCGGTACCGTTGCCGCCGATAATGGCAACTGCTTGTCCTTTTGGAACTGATAAATGGATGTTTTCTAGTATAAGCTGTTTGTCGTATTTCTTTTGTATCCCTTTTAGTTCTAGCAGCAAAATGGTACACTCCTTCTCTAGAATGTTTATATATCCATTATATGGTATATATTGAGGTGTAACAATAAAAACAGACGTGCAACATATGCACGTCTGTTTTATTGCGTTTTTTGTCGAGCAGTCGATATATTTCAATTTGCGCCGATATAATTGAAGTTACGTTCGATATATCAAAAAAATCGCCGATATATTTAACGCTTCTCAATCGCCACGATAAATGGCGGGTTGTTTTGCTGATTGATGAATCCGTAACGAAGTACGTGAGCTTGTTTTTGATCGAGTTCTTCAGCAAATTTCAGTACCGCATCGCGCTCTACTTGTCCTTCTGGATGTCCATGATAAATGACAAGAACGATGATTCCTTCTGGTGCCATTACTTCTAATAATTGTTCAATAGCAGCTATCGTTGAGTTTGGTTTTGTAACGATATGTTTGTCGCCGCCAGGAAGGTAACCTAAGTTAAAAATGGCTCCTGTTATTTTACCGTTCGCATCTTCTGGTAGTACAGATAATAACGTATCATGGCTATCGTGAATTAAAACAGTGCGTTTTTCTAATCCTTTTTCTTTTAAGCGAGTAGTTGAACTTTCGATCGCTTCACGCTGAATATCAAATCCAAATACTTTCCCATTTTCTCCAACAATCTCCGCTAAAAAGCAAGTGTCATGACCATTTCCGAGCGTTGCATCTACGGCGTAATCTCCGTCTTTAACAGCTGTTTGCAAAAGCGTGCGTGCAAACGGCAAGACACGTTCTAATTTCATAATGTTTTCACCTCGTTTGCATATTTCCCTTGCCAACTTCCGCGGCGCATGAATTCCGCATCGATGGAATTTAATACTTCCCATTTATTTAAGCTCCACATTGGACCAATCATTAAGTCAGGCGGACCGTCACCTGTGATGCGGTGCACAATCATATTTGCTGGAATAATTTCAAGTTGGTCAACAACGAGACTTACATAATCTTTAAGAGAGAGAAATTCTAACTGTCCTTTTTCATATTGCTTCACCATTGGCGTTCCTTTTAATAGATGAAGCAAATGAATTTTGATGCCTTGTACATCAAGTTTTGCGACTTCACGGGCAGTTTCCATCATCATGTCGTAGTCTTCAAGTGGGAGTCCGTTAATAATATGAGAGCATACTCTAATGCCATGTTTACGAAGTTTATTTACACCTTCCACGTATGTTGGATAATCATGAGCACGGTTAATAAGATTTGCTGTGCGTTCATGAACCGTTTGTAGTCCAAGTTCTACCCAAAGATACGTGCGTTTATTTAAATCAGCTAAATATTCAACAACATCGTCAGGTAAGCAGTCTGGCCGAGTTGCGATGGAAAGACCAACTACATCTTTTTCAGCTAAAAGTGGTTCGAATTTTTCTTTTAATACTTCTAATGGAGCGTGTGTATTTGTGTACGCTTGGAAATAAGCGATACACTTGCCATCTTTCCATTTCGAGTGCATTTTTTCTTTCATTTCATGATACTGCGTTACAACATCATCGCGGCGATCACCAGCAAAGTCACCAGAACCAGCAGCACTGCAAAACGTACAACCGCCGTATGCAACAGTGCCATCACGGTTTGGGCAATCAAATCCAGCATCTAATGAAACTTTAAAGATTTTTTCACCGAACTCTTTTCGTAAGTGATAATTCCACGTATGGTAACGTTTATTGTCATTTGTATATGGAAAAGGGTTTTGAACCTTCATTACATATCCCTCCTAGTGCCTAAAATGAAACAAAATCCATTATAACATACTCATAAGGTCGATATGGAAGGGACACACTAAAGGGGAATTAAAGGTAAGGAGGCTAACATAATGGCAGAGCGTCAATCACTTGAAGAATATATTACGCAAGCAGAGCAAGCGATCGAATATGCAAAAAAGCAATTAGATATCGGAAGTAGACAAGAGCATTACAACACAATGGAGTATTCCGATGCTCAGTTACAATTAGAACAAGCGTATAACGATTTACAAGTTATGCAAGAACATGCGAATGATGAACAGCGTGAGCAGTTAAACCGTGCGCGTATGGCAGTTCGTCAACTGCAGCATCAAATGATTATTACGCCGCACTAATAAGGAGGGAATGAAAATGGCAAAGCGTTCAGATCAAAACAATCCAGAGCAAAAAACGCAAAATGGACATAACGCCGAGTTTTCAAATGAGCTCGATCCAGTCGTACAAGCAAAACAGCGTAACCGTAAAAAGGGACAACCACAAAGATCGAAACAATCAGAGTAAGCCAGGTCGCAATATGACCTGGTTTTATTTTGTCATCTTACAAAAGTGTAAGATTTCTGTAAGGTTAGGCGATAGGTGGAGTCTTACTTTTCCAGTAGAGTAAAGGAGGATTAAAATTAGCATAAGGAGTTGTAGCATGGGAAAAAATATTACAAACAAACGAATTGACGAATTAGACTACATTCGTGGCTTTGCATTACTGGGGATTATTTTAGTAAATATTCTTGCACTACTTAATATTAAAACACCAGATCCGGGTACGATTGATGCAAGCTATCAAAGATTTTTATACTTATTTGTAGAGGGACGTTTCTTCTCTATCTTCTCATTCTTATTTGGAGTCGGGTTCTATATCTTTATTACAAGAGCCATTGCGAAAGGGAAAAATGGATATGTTCTGTTTTTACGTAGGTTAGTGGCATTATTTGTTTTTGGTGTAATTCATCAAATGTTTCAGCCAGGGGAAGCTTTAGCAATTTATGCGGTTTGTGGATTAATTACTTTACCGTTTTATAAAGTAAACAAACGAATCAATTTAGTGATCGGTCTTATTTTAACAATTGTTATTGGTATTTTTGGCGGTAAGACGCTGTTACCAATTCCGCTTATTTTATTGGGACTTGCAGCTGGACAATATCGAGTATTTGAAAATATTCGAGAGAAAACAACACAAGTTGCTGTGTTTACAGCCATTATGTTTATTCTAAGTGCAATTGGTTTATGGTATCAGTATCAACAAGTACCTGCTTTGCCGTTTGATAATGTTATTTTAGGTGGCGTGGATGATCCAAACATGGAACAAGCAAATATGTTTATGACTATTGGTGTAATGGTTGGACCAATTGTTTCGGCATTCTATGTTGGATTATTAATTTTATTATTACAAACAAAATTAGTTCAAACATTATTAGTACCACTAAAATACTACGGACGTATGGCACTAACAAATTATGTTGGACAAACTGCAATGATTTTAATCGCGGGTAGTATGTTTAACTTCACAGGAAATTTAACATATGTACAGACTTTATATGTATGTATCGTAATTTATGCAATTCAAATTGTTTTCAGTATTATCTGGATGAAATTCTTTAAGATGGGTCCATTTGAATGGATTTGGCGTGTGGTTACGTATTGGACGGTTACGCCGTTAAAGAAATAAGAAGAAAACTGCTTCAGAAAGGAAGCAGTTTTTTGTTATATTATGAAGTAGCCTTAGAAGGAATGAAAGCCATACTATGGGTATATACACCGATTAAGGAGTAGAACATGAAGTATCAAGAAATCAAACCAACAGGCATATTGGCTCATTATGTAAAGTGTTTTTGGACATTAGAGCGGACGTATCATCAAGATGAGAAAGAAATTGTATGGCCAGATGGAAATGTAGAGTTACTTTTTCATTACGGTTCAAGATACTACAATAAAAATCGCCAAATGCCACATAGTTTCGTAATAGGTCCGTTAACAAAATATATGGATCTTATTTCAGATGGACATGTTAGCTTAATGGGAGTTCGTTTTCAACCATGGGGATTTGCATCTTTCTTTAGAGAAACAATGAAGGAACTTACGAATCAAATGGTTCCACTGGAAACTCTTATCGGATACGAAGCGAAATTACTGGAAGAAATGATATATGGTGCAAACAAAGAAGAGGCGCTTTCTATATTAGAAAAGTTTTTAGTTAAGAGATTAACGGGGATTCAAAATGAAATCATGATTCCAATGGTCAGTAAGTTAAAGAGTAAAAAGGGAAACATACATATAAAGAGTATGGCAGAGGAATTTTATATATCTGAAAGGCAGATGGAAAGGTTCTTTCGACAACATATAGGCGTGTCACCCAAGAAATTAAGCACAATTTTGCGGTTTGATGCAGCGAGAACTTGTATGATTTTTGCGCCCCATATGAGTATGCAAGAAATTATGTATAAATTCGGTTACTACGATTATTCTCATTTTACAAAGGATTTCCGAAACTATTTAGGAATGTCACCGAAAGAGTATCATACTTGGATAAAGCAAATAAAACGAGACGGTAAAGATGTCGCTTTTTTACAAGAAAGTGAGGAGTAAATATATTATACTAAAGCCCTAGAACAGATTTGGAGGAATAAATAATGATTGCACATATCGGTACAGTAGCAGTTTATGTAGATGATCAACAAAAAGCACTTGAATTTTGGACAGAGAAAGCTGGATTTGAAGTATATCGTAACGATCCGATGGGACCAAATGCGAGCTGGATTGAAGTAGGACCAAAAGGGACACGTTCTCACTTAGTCATTTACCCCAAAACAATGATGCCAAATGCAAATGAGTTAAAGGCATCTATCGTATTTGTAACAGAAAATATTACAGAAACGTATGAAACAATGAAGAATAACGGTGTAGAATTTACGCAAGAGCCAAACGAAATGCCTTGGGGTACATTCTCTATCTTTAAAGATAATGAAGGAAATGAGTTTGTTTTAAAAGGGTAATGCGATGAAAAGCTGAGCTGATATAAGCTCAGCTTTTTTATATTACAAAAATGTAAGGTAAATGTAATGTTAACCAATAGCAGATATCCTAGAAAAGGCGCAAAATAGGAAACGGAAAAACAAACGTAGGAGGATAACGATGAACAAACCAGTTGTAGACGTAAAGAACGTCCAAAAAGTGTACGGTAAAAAAGGTGAGAGCCAATCACATGCCTTAAAAGGTGTATCATTCTCCATTCAAGAGGGTGAATTTGTTGGAATCATGGGGCCATCTGGTTCTGGTAAAACAACATTACTAAATGTTATTTCAACATTGGATAAAGCAACGGGCGGCGTTGTTGAAATCGCCGGTACGGATATTACAAAGATGAAGCAAGGTGAGCTTTCAGATTTCCGCTCTCAAAAATTAGGATTCATCTTCCAAGACTTTAACTTACTCGAAAATCTATCAATTTATGAAAATATTGCGTTGCCACTTTCCCTTCAAGGTGTTCCTTCAAGAAAGATTGGTCCAAAAGTAGAAAAGGTAGCAGAAATGCTAGGGATTTCAGCAATTCTTCAAAAGTACCCATCTGAAGTATCTGGTGGACAAAAACAACGTTCAGCAGCGGCGCGTGCGCTTGTACATGAGCCAGCGATTATTTTAGGAGACGAGCCAACAGGAGCGCTTGATTCTAAAAATGCAACAAGCCTTTTAGATGCGATGACAAACTTAAATGAAGAACAAGGCGTATCGATTATGATGGTAACGCACGATCCATATAGTGCAAGTTACTGTGAGCGTATTTTATTCATTCAAGATGGTGAGCTATATAAAGAGATTCACCGCGGTGGTACGCGTGAAGCGTTCTATAAAGAAATTTTAGATGTGCTTGCAGACTTAGGTACACAAAAAGCGTAAGAAAGGAGGTTCAGGCATGTTATTTAAGCTTTCTATGTCAGGACTAAAAAGTAAGCTGAAAGACTATATCGTCTTACTTGTTGGTCTTGTTATGTCTATTTCAATTTTTTATATGTTTCAAACGTTAGCGCTGAATAAAGCGTTTCTTGAAGCGAATGCTGTTATTAAGTCAATTGGATTTGTATTCCAAGCTGGTTCATTCTTACTAGCAATTATTACATTCTTCTACATTTTATATGCGAACTCTTTCTTATTGTCACTTCGTCAAAAAGAGTTCGGTATGTATATGATGTTAGGAGCAAAGAAACATAAAGTTACACTACTTATGTTTATCGAAACAATTGTATTAGGGGTGGCATCTCTTGTAGTCGGGATTGCAGTTGGTGTAGGGCTTGCACAAGGAATTGGTAAATTACTAATGCAGCAACTTGATTTTGCAGCTCCTGGATACCATGCGTTTTATGTTCCATCTACAATTGTTACTTGTATTTTCTTCCTTGCACTATTTGTACTATCAGCAATTATGAATAGTATTAAGTTATCACGTATTACAGTTCTGCAACTTGTACATGCAGATTCAAAAACAGACCGTGTTTCTGTGAAAGGTGCCAAGACCGTTTTCTTTGCTGTCATTGGTATTATTTTATTAGCAATCGGTTACGTTTCTATGATTTATATGGATAAGTTAAGAGAAATGGGAATCGTGATTGCATTAATTACAGTAACATCAGGAACTTACATGTTATTTGGAACGTTCCTACCACTTTTCATTAAGAAGTTAAAAAGTAATAAAAAGCGTACTGAAAAAGGACTTAATGCCTTTACATTTGCACAGCTAAACTTCCGTATTAATAGTTTAACAAAAGTACTAGCAACAGTAGCGATGTTAATTGCACTTGGTGCTGGAGCGATTTCTGGCGGTATGGCATTCAAAAATAATGTAATGAAGACTGTTGATCTTTTAGAAGTATATGATTCAGTGGTTCATAATCCAACAGCTGAAGAAAAGAAGATTTTAGATGATATTCCATTTAAAGAGAAAAGTGAATACCGCTATAAAGTAGACGATAAATTTATTTACTATTTAAAAGAAGATTTAGAGAAAAATCGTCCTTTAGTAAGAGATATACCTGATAAGAAAAATGCTAATGGACTAAAAGATGTTGCGAAGTTTAAAAAGGTTTCTGAAGAGCTTCCAGTAGGAGCTGTTTCAGATAGAAATGAAAAAGATCCTAATGCAAAAGAAATGCCAGAAGAATGGAGCGAAGCGTTCCATACAATTGAACATTTCTATGTACATCCTGATCGTACGATTAAAATTGTAGATAAAAAGATGTATGACAGTGTGCAAGGGAAAGAAGGTATTGTATTCCTTGGAAAAACAGATGATTTTGTAGCATATACAAAAGAATGGAAAAAACTTGACGATTTGCAACTAGATAAATATAAAAATGTAAAAGAAGAAAGCTTACAAAGTAAAAATGTAATGTATACTGGATTTTATAGCATTGCTAGCGGAACAGTATTCATGGGCTTCTTCCTCGGAATTGCTTTCTTAGCGATGATGGCAAGTTGTTTAATGTTTAAAATTCTATCTGGTGCATCAAGTGATATTACGCGTTACCAAATGCTTCGTAAAATCGGTGTGCGTCGTGAATTATTAACGAAATCAATTTATAAAGAGTTATTCTTAGTGTTCTTATTCCCAGCGATTGTCGGGATTGTACACGTATTAGTTGGTATGAACATCTTTGGATTTATTTTAATTGATCCGTACTTCCGTATTTGGCTGCCAATTGTGATTTTCGTAGTCATTTATGCGATTTACTACTTCATTACAGTTCAATTGTATAAAGGAATTGTTCTTCCAAAAGAGGACTAAGAATTAGAAAATACCGAGCAGAGGGTGCTCGGTATTTTTTGTTTCCAATGGAAAATGAATTTGTTTTCAGAAAAGTAATAAAAAAACCTTGTTATGTTACTTAATTATAGTATATTATATAATTAAGTAACATAAAGTTAAGGTGTAAGAAGGTGAAAAATGAAAAATTAGAGAGATGAAAGGAGGAATTCTACTTGCATGAAGAAGATGAATCTTGACTTGAAATAATAGGTTTAATGCTAAGATCAAAAGATGTTTTACTATTTTCATCCTTATCCCCCATTATTTTTATAATAGTAAATTGCCAAATTATAAATATCCGGAATGTTTTGGGGTATTAAAGTATATTGCTCCAGTTGTTTAGCTTTGGAAATTTCAATAACAGATTAAATGAAGGAATTATAAATGGATAATGCATGGAAATCTTCTAGCATGATAAGGTAAAATGAACAAGATAATTAGAAAATTTACCGATCATAAGATGAGGAGAATACATGTATGGAATGTGTAGAGGCGTTAACAGATATAAATCAAATTCAGGCTATGAAAAAACATTTAAAAGAGCATTCAGAGCGAGATTACCTTTTATTTGTTATTGGAATTAATACTGGATTAAAGATTACAGAGCTACTAAACATGAAATTTGAAGATGTAATAAATGAAGATGGAACTGTTAAAGATTTTTACTCTCTTCCTGTGAAAGATGAAAAATTTAAACAAGATATTTATTTAAATACAAAAGTAAAAGAAGCGCTTTTGGATTACGTACAATCTTCTGTTATAGAAAGAGAGAACTACGTATTTCAATCTAATAAAACAAAAAATCCGATTACGCGCCAACAAGCTTACCGTGTTATTCATCGTGCGGCAGAAGCAATTGGAATTCCTGGTAAGATCGGAACGAACTCAATGCGAAAAACATTTGGATTTCATGCGTATAAAAGAGGAATAGCGATTGCGCTTCTTCAAAAACATTTTCATCACGCAACTCCATCAGAAACATTAAAGTATTTAGGGATCTCGAAAGATGAAAAGTTCAAAACAGAAATTGATGTAGATTTGTAAATGGGAAGAGCCTTAACTAAAAAATTTTAGGAGGCATGAATATGAATATTAGAGAAAGCGAACTTCCAGGTATCGGATGTAAATTTGAAGTCATAACAAAAGGTAATGAAAAAATGGTTATCGTTATTCACGATGATGGGCGAAGAGAAATGTATCATTTTGATACTGATCATGAAGAAAGTATTTCAAGCATTTCTCTTCGTGACTCTGAAGCAAGGCAAATTGCAGCCATTTTAGGCGGAATGGTATACAGGCCGCAAGCTTTAGATACGATTGAAATGGCGTTTGAAGGATTATCGATTGAGTGGTTTAAAGTGGAGAATCATGCGCCAGCGGTTCAGCAAACAATCGGTAGTTTAGCTATTAGAAAAACGTATAACGTAACTGTCATTGCTATTTTGAAGAAGAATATGAAGAAATTTTTTAATCCAGGCCCAGATTCTATTATTGATGCTGGTGATATGTTGGTATTATCAGGGGAAAGGCACGAAATTAAAAGAATTATTAAGGAAGTGCTTTCAGCAGGAGGTGATTCGTAGTCGATGGATACTTTAATTTTTGAAGTTGGAACTGCGTTAGTATTAGTGGCATTTGCGGCCATCCTTGCTACAAGACTAAAGTTTTCGATTATTCCGTTTCTCATTATCCTCGGTATGTTAGTGGGACCACATGCCCCGGATTTAGGAATGATAGACTTAAGGTTCATTGAAAGTGGAGAAGTAATTGCTTTCCTAGGCCGTATTGGTGTCATATTCCTCCTGTTTTATTTAGGGTTAGAATTCTCAATGAAAAAGTTAATTAAATCAGGAAAATCAATCGCCATTGGAGGCACGATTCACATATCACTTAATTTCACATTAGGTTTATTTTATGGATATGTAATGGATTTTCCTCTGTTAGAAACATTAATTATTGCCGGGATTATTACAATCTCATCAAGTGCAATTGTAGCGAAAGTAATTGTTGATTTAAGAAGAACAGGTAATAAAGAAACAGAGCTAATATTAGGGATCATTATGTTTGATGATATCTTTTTAGCAGTATATTTATCTGTCGTTTCAGGCTTAGTAC